>NZ_AZYA01000035.1:0-179514 GCF_000513015.1 Bifidobacterium sp. MSTE12
TCAGGCAGGTACATCCGGTTCCCAGATGTCCGATTCTGGAGAATCGGACACTTCAGCGGTGTCGGATGAACAGTCGCCGGAATTCCCGACGGAGCTGCGAATCGTGGGCGTGGTGCTTGATCCTCAGAACCTGAGCAATCCTGACGGATATTCGGCCATGACCTCGTTCCGTTCGACTGCGACGAGCGATTACACGTTTTTCGCGCCATCCGATGGCGTGACCGGCACCATCTATACGTCGGTCACTCTGCTGGTCGACGGTGCGGCAGACGAAAGCACGTTCGACGAATCCTACGAAACCATCGTCGGCAAAGTCATGAACCGCATCAAAGGTAAAACGAAAACCAATCGTCAGAAAGCACGACGGCAGGAACTCATCGATGCGGGACAGAAGAAAATCGACGAAGCGCGAGACAAAGCCAATCGGCAATTCGCGGATGCGCAGAAACAGATAGACGAGAATCGCAGTCAATTCAATCAACAGATCGATCAGATTGTGGCACAGCAAAGCGCAATGCTGGGCACAGGTGCGACCATGGACGAATCCACCCGTGAAACCATGCGTGAAACAGTGATCTCCAGCAGTCCGCAGCTCCAGGAAGCCAAGGCGCAGTTGGACGCGGCGCAATCGCAATTGGACGAGCAGAGGAACAGTGCCGAACAAACCTTCCAGGATAAGGAAGATGAGCTCGAAAGCAGCGTGCCGAACGTGCGCTGGTACGTGCAGGATCGTTCATCCCTCGGCGGATACAGTGCGCTCAAATCCGACCTGAGTTCGATCCGATCCATCGGCAACGCATTCCCGGTCGTGTTCCTACTGGTTGCGGTGATGATGAGCCTGACCGCCATGGCGCGCATGGTCGAAGAGGACCGTGGCCTTATCGGCACCTACATCGGCCTCGGTTACGGACGATTGCAGGTCGCCGCACGCTACATGCTGTTCGCACTGCTTGCCTGCCTGATTGGCGGCGGCCTTGGGCTATTGCTTGGATTCCTTGGCATTCCAGCGTTTTTGCTGATTGTGATACAAGGCATGTATGTGCTGCCGGGCGTGCGATTCGAGTATGACTGGCTGTACGGATCGCTTGGTATCGCGCTGTTCGTGGTCGGCGTACTCGGTGCGACGATCTACGCGTGCGTCGAAGAGATGCGGCAGACGCCCGCCGGCTTGATGCGTCCGAAAGCCCCGCGCGCAGGTTCGCGCATTCTATTGGAGCGGATTACGCCGATTTGGAGTCGTTTGGGATTCCTAAGCAAGGTTACTGCGCGCAATATCTTCCGTTTCAAGTCGCGCCTGGTCATGACGGTCGGAGGCGTTGCCGGATGCACGGCGTTGATCATATGCGGGCTTGTGATCAACGACACCGTGGCGGAACTTGGCGTCAAACAGTATCGCGATATCTACCGATACGATGTGATGGTCGTTGCGAACGATACCGATGCGGATGCAATGCGGGCGAAGTTGCGAGCGGACGGGCGTACGACTTCGACCATGGACATACGTGTCGAATCCGGTGATCTGGCGAACGATGAGGGAAGCGAGGGCATCCAACTTGTGGTGGTGCCCGAGGAGCATCTGGATGAACTGGGCGAGATGGTTACGCTCAAGCCGGTCGCATCCGGATGGGATGGTGTGCGCAAGTTCTTCGGACTGTCCGATTCTGGAGAATCGGACAGTAAAACAGTCGAAACCACGTTGCGAATGTCCGATTCTGGTGAATCGGACAAACAGGGTGGCGGATCCGAGGTGCGGATGGCTGATTCTGGAGAATCGGACAGTCAGGACGTCAAAACCGGGGCGCAGTTGTCCGATTCTGGAGAATCGGACAAACGAAGCGGCTCGAAGGCGGTGTTGGGCGACAGTGGGGTGATCGTGTCGCAGTCGGCGGCCAACGCTCTGGGCGTTAAGGCCGGCGATACGGTGAATCTCACCAACGGCGATGGCATTCAGGCCAAGGCCAAGGTGAGCGAGGTGACGCGTAACCTCATAGGTTCCGACATCTACGTGAGTGAATCGTATTATGGCAAGCTGTTCGGTTCAGGGTCCGGAATGTCCGATTCTCCAGAATCGGACAAATCGGATTCCGGCGGCTCCTTGACCTGGAACGCCGTATACGCCAAGCTCACCGGATCCGACGATGCGCAGATCGCATACGCCAACACCCTCGAAAAGGATGATTCGGTGATGAAGACGGTGTGCTGCGCGGACATGGCCGCCAGCTTCAAATTTGACCTCATGGGCGCGGTGGTCGCCTTGATCGTTGCGCTTGCGGGCGGTCTGGCGCTTGTAGTGCTGTTCACGCTTGCCAATACGAATGTGTCGGAACGCGTGCGCGAGATGGCCACGTTGAAAGTGCTGGGATTCTTCGATCGCGAAGTGCATCGGTATGTGAATCGAGAGATGATGATTCTGACGGCCATGGGAGTGGTGATCGGTTTGCCGATAGGTCGATGGGTCGGTGGTCTGCTCACGGCTGCGCTGAATATGCCGGCATTGTATTTCGAGGTGGAGGTCAAACCGATGAGTTACGTGATTGCGGCGGCGGCGACCATGGCGTTTGCGCTGTTGGTGCAACTGTTCGTGAATCCGGTGCTTGATCGGATCGAGCCGGTCAGTTCGTTGAAGTCGGTGGAGTAATACGACTCAGGGGAGCATACCCCGCCATTTTCCTCCTTTCTCATGTGTATCACGCGCTGTGTGGCTCATGAAACCATTGAAGATATGGGGGTGTATGGAGCATGCGTTTGGCGTGAGGCCGCACGCTTCGGTTGGCGTGTCTTGACCGTTGTGTCCGAGTGTTGCGGGTTTCAGCCGTGTGACTCGTTTTTTCGTGGGGTTTGCCCGCATTGATTCGTTCCGCTGTAAGCAAGGTGCGGTGCCGTGAATGTTGAGAGCGGTGAGAATATCATGCGGGGGTCGTAGAGAGGGTATCGGAACAAATCCCCCCGATACGATTCGGCGTATCGCAGTTATATGAGGGGGTCGCCATATGAAAATACTTTCGCTGGGGGGGGGGGCTTCTTTTCCGCCCACATGTAATTTACAGGCGATCTTGCAGGGCTTGCGATGATGCCGGACCGTACGATGACGCTCGAGCAGGGGCGGCAATGATGATTGACGGTAAGTTCACTGCCAAGGAACGCTCCTATCTGGCCAGTCTGCCCGCGGTCAAAAGCGTCAGTGCATCCCATATTCGCTATACCGACCAATTCCGTGTCGAATGCATGTGCCGTTACCGTGCGGGGGAGTCGCCTGCGGCTATCTTCCGTGAGGCAGGTCTTGATCCGAAACTTATCGGGTACAAGCGCGTGGAACGTTGCATCGCCAGATGGAAACGTCGGCAAGATAAGGAGGCGAAGTCCGGTAAGCGGACGAGTCCGTATGCGCTCGATGCCGATGATTTGCGGATATTGGAACACGGCAATCTTACGCAATCGGAATGGGGGTCGCCGAATGCCGGCGATTCCGAGGAGGGGCTGTCGCAGCTGGCGAGGGCTCAGCTGGCCATCAATGAGCGTGATCTGCTGATTGCGCGGCAGGCGTTGCGCATCGACGAACTGGAGCGTGTATTGCGGCAGTTCGTCGAAAGGTAGCGGGATTGCCGAAATGCTGCAGTCAACAGCGTTCGGGCTGAATTTGGCGGGATCGGAGAGTCGCTAATGCGGGAGTCGCGGTGCGAAACAGTGCATGCTGAGGATTTGATGGAATCGGAAACGGTGGGAATGGGCTGGCGGCAGCCTGCGTTTGATGAGGTGATCGACGTTGCCGATGAGATGCGTGAACGCCGCAGGAATCGCCGTAGTATGCGCATGATGTATGCGATTGGTGCGTTGCTGATCGTCGCCGCAATCTGCATTGGTGGGTTTCCGGCGGCATTGCAGTACCGTGCCGCAGTGGAGTTGTCGCGTACGTCGGCGCAATCCGCACGAACGATTGCGGGCTGGCCGTATCCGCAGGCGGATGATGCGTTCGCTGCCGCGAAATCATACAACGAACGTCTTGCGGTTTCGGGGCAACCGATTTTGGGTGAGGCGAAGGATCCGTTCGCTGCGGTTCAGGGCGGTTCGCGGGCCAGCGAGACGGATGATGACGATGGCAGTGCGAGTTCCAAAGACGAGGAATATCAGGGATTGTTGGATTCCGGTGGCGGAGTGATGGGCACCATTCGCATTCCTAAGATTTCGGTGAACCTGCCAATCTACCACGGCACGTCGCAGTCGGCGCTGGCCTCCGGCGCGGGGCATCTGTACGGCAGCAGCCTGCCGGTCGGTGGCAAGAGCACGCATGCCGTGATCACCGGGCATCGCGGATTGGTGAACGCCACCATGTTCACGCGGCTCGACGAGATGCGCGTTGGCGACTACTTCTATCTTGACGTGATGGGTCATACGCTCGGCTATCAGGTGGACCGCATTTCCGTGATCGAACCGAACGATACATCAAAGCTGAAGATTGTGCCCGGCGAGGATCGCGTGACGCTGATGACATGCACGCCATACGGCGTGAACACCCACCGTCTGCTGGTTTCCGCGGTACGCTCGTCGATTCCCGACGTGATTCCCGACGAATCGGACGCGGCGAAGGATGCGCGGTTGATTGCGATCGTGGCCGCTGTAATCACATTGCTGCTCGGATTGGTTCTGTTGTGGTTGCGCAGAAAGCCGTGGCATATCCGCAGGCATGCGGCCAAATGGCCAAAAAGGGGATAGATTCCTGTTTCGAAAATCGGGTGCCGAAAACAACCTTCATGCGTTGCAGCCAGTAGGTTTTGCCGTGAATCTTTCCCCTCGACTTTCCCGCCGTTAGGGTGTATGTGTGCTTGGGTGAATTCCCCTACGTTTCAGGGTTGGAGCGGTGTCGAACGACTGCAAGGTCGTCGAAGCCGTATGAAGACAACCTAGCGCCGCAAGGCGCTGCGTAAGGGGACAATATGAAACGTGCATGCGACGAATGGCAGGCAGTGCGCAAAGGGGGACTTGCTAAGCGAGTCATCGCGGCGCTTGTTGCTGTGGCCATGCTCGGTGGTCTTGGATATGCCACTGCCAGCACCGCTGTTGCGCAGGATGATACGACGCAGCAGCAGGCGCAGCAGACGGAACAGTCTGCGAAGACCACAAGCGAATCGCAGGATGAGAAAGCCTCCGATTCCGAAGGAATCGATAACGAGTCCGCTGCGGATGGGGACACTGTAGATGATTCCGCCGAAGATGCGAACAAGACGGACGCTGATGCTGAAGCTGACCCTGATGTTGATGCACAGGATGACGCTGATGGAGCGACGGATTCAGGCGCGGATGACGAGGGTGCTGTTGAGAACTCCTCCGCAATCAGCGTGACGAGTAATGCGAACGAGTCGCTCGGCGCACCGGAAAAGAATAAGAGGATCAAGAAAAATAACGACAACACCTATACGGTGAATGTCGACGTGACCGGTGCGCAGGCCGATGAAACCATCGTGACCAGCGAATCGGTTGATTTCACGTTGGTGCTTGACACGTCTAGCTCCATGACAGAAACAATTGATGGTACCGTGACGAAACTCCAAGCGTTGAAGGATGCGGTGGATAATTTCCTCGATAAAGCGGCGGATGCCAATAAGCAGTCAGCGCTGGTGAAGGTGTCATTGATTTCGTTTAATGGAAGCGCATCCGTGAAATCGGATTTCACTGATGATTTCACGTCGATGAAGCAGACGGTGAGCGGACTGACCACTTCGAGGGGCACCCGTTCGGAGCTTGGTCTGCAGAAGGTTAACGAAGTTACCGGAAGTAGGGACGATGCTAAGCAGGTGGTTATCTTCTTCACTGATGGCGCTCCGCAGCATTCATCACACCCTGGGGCGTTTTCGGACAATGTTGCGGCCAATGCGGTAACGGCTGCGAAGGCACTCAAGGATTCCGGAAAGACGATATACAGCATCGGTGTGGTTGACGGCGCTGATCCTTCGGATACCACGAAGAACATCAACAAATTCCTTAACGCGGTTTCCAACAACTATCCGAAGGCCACGGCTGAATTCAGCTCGGGGACCACGACGTTCAATCTGGGTGATGGTGGAGACAACGGCTACTACAAGGTCGCGACTAACGCATCGGATTTGTATAAGATCTTCGAAGAAATTCAGAAGAAAGAAACCGTCATTCAAGGTTTCACCGGTGTGAGCATCGAAGATACGCTTTCCGAATACGTCGAACTCTCCGACGAGAACTATACGGTGACGGCGAAGGACGTCAACGGCAACGAAGTCGCTCTCGAAGCGAACACCGACTACACACTGACCTACAACGAATCCGCCAAGAAGTTCACGGTCGTGTTCCTGAACACGTTGGGTGACCATGTTACCTACACACTCGCCTATAACGTGAAGCCGACCCAAGAGGCATACGACGAGTATGCGGCCAACGGCTATGGCGACACGATTGGCGACGAAGGCACCGATCTTGACGGCAACACCACGTCGTCCGGCCAGCCTGGCTTCCACTCGAACGAGTCCGCATGCCTGACTTACACGGCCAACAATGTGGCGCATGCCTGCTCCGACAACCCGTACCCGCATCCTGTGATTCAGGTGGTCTCCTCCACCCTGCATATCGAAAAGCAGTGGAAGGGTAACGGCAACAAGCCGGAAACCGTCACGGTGGACGTCAAGCGTGGAGACGACGTCTACAAGACCGTCGCGCTGAAGGCCGACAACGACGGCAAATGGACTGCCGACGTGGCGATTCCGGCCGGTGAGGAGAAGACCTACACCGTTACGGAAACCAGCTTGAGCCGCCTGTGGAATGCAACCTACCAGCACAAGCTCGCTGATGAGGAGCTTTCCGACGGCAACGAGGTAACCGTTCCCGAATCGACCGAATCGCAGGAAGCGACGGTGATCATCACCAACAGCTCCATCTCCGTGGCTTCGTTGCCGCTGACCGGTGGCACGACGGATCGTCAGTGGTTGCTGATCGGTGGCGGAATCGCCGGAATGGCGATGCTGATGATCGGCGCGGCCGGAATCTGGCGCGGCAGGAAACGCCTCGTCTGACATTCGGTCGGAATCCGGCCAAGTCGGGCCGTCCCAACAGCGCGGATGGCCCGACGGAACACATCAAGATTTACGGATTTTTGGGATATGTTGGGCCCATTTTTTCGTGATTAAAAACCCAACAGCAATAGAAAAAAGGAAGAGGGGCTAACTCATGAAGATGAGGAAACTTTTCGCCGGCATCGCCGCCGCGGCGACGCTGCTGGGTGGTCTGGCCGTGGGCGCTACCAGCGCTTCGGCGGAGGAGACCATCGTTAACGACGATGCCACGTTCACGTTTACCGCCGATAGCGCGGAGCAGCTGAAGAACGCCAATCTGGTTGCCTACAAGATCGGTGACTACGTTCAGTATGGCACGACTGGGACTTATAGTGTGGCCACGAACGAGTCCAATAAGGCTACCGTTGACAACGCTCTGGAGAAGGCTGGCATCGCAGTCGAGGATGGCCAAGATAACCTGGCCGCCGCGCTGAACGAAGGCAAGCTTGATATCTCCGCTACTCGCCCGTGGAACACCACCGCGGAGGGTGTGGCCAGCACTTCTCGTGCTTTCGCCAACGCTCTTGCTGGAGAGGATCTGCAGGCAGGCAAGGCGATTGGTACCCTGGAGCCGACCGGTTCCGATGAGGACGGCTATAAGGCTACCGTCACGCTCACTGCGGGCATTTATCTGTTTCTGGACGCCAATACTTCTACCATCGACAAGGTCACCGTGGCCATTCCGATGATTGTTGCTTCTGGTACTGTGAGCGGCGATGCGCTGACTGATCCGGTGAACGGCGATAACACCGTCAACATGAAGAACACCAAGAGTACTGATCAGAAGAAGGAAGTCGACAAGGCATACGCAGCCATTGGCGACACCCTGACCTACACCCTGACCGGTGCTATTTCCAACCCGGCTCCGACTGCCTTCGCATTCACCGATACCCCGGGCGTTGGCCTGACCGTCAAGGCTGGAACCTACAAGTTCTACACGGTTGGAGCTGATGGAGACATCGAGGATCCGTCCACCGATTTCACCTTCCCTGAAGTGGATGTGAAGGGCGACGGCAATACTTCCTTCGACGTCACCGTGAACAATCCATCCAAGTACGTTGGCCAGACCATCAAGGTCGAGTTCCAGGCTCTGGTGAATGACGAAGCCGTTGTCGAAGATGGCGTCGTAAACGAGCTTTACAACTACGGCGAGCCGATTAAGGTCACCACCAAGCTCGGTAGCTTCGACTTCACGAAGATCGATTCCGATAACAAGGGCATCG
This sequence comes from Bifidobacterium sp. MSTE12, assembly GCF_000513015.1. Classification (NCBI taxonomy): domain Bacteria; kingdom Bacillati; phylum Actinomycetota; class Actinomycetes; order Bifidobacteriales; family Bifidobacteriaceae; genus Bifidobacterium; species Bifidobacterium sp. MSTE12. The sequence goes on from NZ_AZYA01000035.1 coordinate 8,297, forward strand.
AAGGCGCTGAGTTCCAGGTTCTGGATGGTGTCGAAGTGCTGTACTTCGTCAAGCAGGATGACGGCTCCTACAAGAAGGCCGCTTCCAAGGACACCGAAGGTGCCACTGATACCCTCGTGTCCGCCGCTGATGGCACCGTGAAGGTCACCGGTGTTGATGCCTCGGCATCGAAGGCCTACACCGTGAAGGAAACCAAGGTTGCTACCGGAAAGTACCTGGATCTCAAGCCGACGTTCTATGTCTACTTCAACAATGACCACGAGGCAGGTCTCAGCACGACTAGGACCTCTGATCCGTGGGGCCTGGTCAACACCGCCGACAAGACCGTGAAGAACGTGAAGTCCGTCGATCAGCTGCCGCTCACCGGTGCTGCCGGAACCATCCTGTTCACCGTCATGGCCCTGCTGCTGGCCGGTGCCGGCGCGACCGTGGTGCTCAAGGCTCGTTCCAAGAACGCCAAGGCTTGATTCTCATCAGACTGAATCGATAGGCTGAACCCTCGAAGGGTGACTGCGAGAACATCATCGCAGTCACCCTTCGTTTTTTGGGATAAGAAGGGTTTTGAGACGCGAAAGCCTCTCATGGGCGATGCTCTTTTTCGGGGGTTATAGAGTGCGATTTACGGGGGCTCGGGTCGGCGAAATGGCGAGGGTATGCGGAAGGAAGGTTTTACGGGGGTTGACGGGGAGGGGAGGAAAACGAGGGTATTGTGCGGAAAGCGAGCCATACAATCGCTAGCGAATTCACCAAACAGATATGTGAAGGGCAATGCAGCGAGAAAGGCGGAACGACGATGGCACGGGGCGGCGGATCGTTCAGTAGCGAGGAAATCCAACTATTGCGAGGATTGCCGGCGGTCGCCAACGTCACGCAGGATCGCATCACCTACTCCGATACCTTCAAACAGGTATGCACCATTCGTTACCTGGCGGGGGAGTCGCCGACCAAAATCTTTCGAGAAGCGGGCCTGCCGCCGGACCTCGTCGGCTACAAGCGCATCGAACGCAGCGTGGCGCGCTGGAAAGCGGCCGCCATCAAATCCGTGAACGGCAGCGACAGCATGAGCGATGGTGAGATCATCGCTCAGCTCGTTGATCGGTACAGGCGTGCGCTGGTAACACGGAAGAATCTTGACAGCATTGCGGAGAACATCATCGGCATGGAATCCGATGCGAGCATGGCCGCCACCAATGCCGAAGCCTCCTTGAAAGCCATGCAGCCATCCAGTCCACAGACTGCCGATACGGGGACGGACGCGATCGACGCCGAGACGGCCAGCATCATCATCAAACAGCAAGCCAGGCGCATCGACGAATTGGAGAGAGCCAATGAAGCGCTCCGCGAACAGGCCGCGCACGTCGCCTAAGTCTTGGTTGCGCACGGCGCCTAAATTCGCGAGTGTACGCGAGTGCAGTCGGTGGAATGCGTAACGGAACCCGAAACGCATGAATCTCACGCCCGAGTAAACCGGGCATGCGATAAGTAAGCAGTGGGCAGAATTCGGCAGCCCGCCTAATTGCGGGACGGATGTGCGATGCGCGGGGTAGGGTGGAAATCATTATGACTTACGAGAATCCGAACTCCGCCGGCCAGGGCGGTATGCAATCCGAAACCTCGCCTGCCGACATGCGAGCTGCCCAGGCCGCGACGCCGGCAACCGCCGAACCCGTCGAGTCGCTCGATAAAGGCAACGAGATGGCCCGAGGCCTCAACAATCGCCATGTGCAGTTCATCGCCATCGGCGGCACCATCGGCACAGGACTGTTCCTCGGTTCCGGCAAGTCGATCGCACTGACCGGTCCGAGCATCATCTTCGTGTACATCGGCGTCGGCCTGATCATGTTCCTGCTGATGCGCGCCATCGGCGAAATGATGTACCGCGACCCCAGCCAGCACACCTTCATCAACTTCATCACCCGCTATCTCGGCCGCGGATGGGGCAAATTCGCCGGCTGGACGTACTGGATCGTGCTCATCCTGACCGGCATGACCGAAATCACAGCCGTCAGCACGTATTTCGTCACGTTCTTCGGCATGTTCGACATCAATCTCAAAGCATGGAAATGGCTGATCGAACTGTGCTTCCTCGTGGCGCTCACATGCGTCAACCTGATTGCCGTGAAAGTGTTCGGCGAAGCGGAATTCTGGTTCTCCATGATCAAGATCACGCTGATTGTGGGCCTGATCGCCACCGCCGTGGTGATGCTCGTCATCGGCTTCCACTACCCGGCCACGCACATCGAGGGCGTTGACGGCACCATTGCGGGCGCGACGGTGAGTCTGCGCAATCTGGTCAACGGCTTCCAGATCGCGCCAAACGGTTGGATGAGCTTCTTCATGAGCTTCCAAATGGTGTTCTTCGCCTACCTGCTCATCGAATTCGTGGGCGTTACGGTGTCGGAAACGCAGAATCCGCGCAAGGTGCTGCCGAAAGCCGTGAACGAAATCATCATGCGCATTCTGATCTTCTACGTGGGCGCGTTGGTGGCCATCATGTGCATTGTGCCGTGGCGTAATTTCCATCAGAACGCCGACGGCTCGTTCGGCTCGCCGTTCATCATGGTGTTCAAGTATGCCGGCCTTGACTGGGCCGCTGCGCTCGTGTTCTTCGTGGTGATCACCGCGGCCGCCTCGTCGTTGAATTCGCTGCTGTATTCGGCCGGTCGTCACCTGTATCAGCTGGCGCAGGATTCCGACTCGCCTGCGATGTCGCGCTTGGCGGAAGTGTCGGACCGCAAGGTGCCCGCGAAGGCGATCGTGGTGTCCGGCTGTATGATCCTGTTGTCACCGATCATCAACGCGCTGCCCGGCATCTCCAGCGCATTCGTGCTGTTCTCATCGGCCGCCAGCGCCGTGGTGATCTTTATCTACGTGCTGACGATGTTCGCGCACCGCGGCTACCGGAAGAGCGCCGACTTTCTTGCCGACGGCTTCCTGATGCCGGCTTGGAAGGTGACGGATTGGATTGCAATCGCGTTCTTCGTGTTCGTATACGGCACGTTGTTCCTGTCGGCCGACACCATCGGCTCCGCGATTGCCGGTGTGGTCTGGTTGGTGGCGTTCGGCGGTTACTGTCTGTTGCATGAACGCTACCAGAACCGTGATCTGAAGGACTCGTTGCGTAAATGAAGGTGCGGTGGGCGGAAACCGGCTGAAATGCACAGAAACCGGTCTAAATACACGGAAACCGGCTGATTTTCCACACTATATGCTGGGAATCAGCCGGTTTTTGCTAGATATATGGGGCTATGCGACGGTTATATGACGGTTATGCGCGTCAGCCGATATAGTCGGCTTCGTTCGTCGGGCTGGACGGCACGGCGTGGTCTTCCGTAACCTTGCCCAAGCCGGACAGATATGCCTCACGGCCGGCTTCAATCGCCTTCTTGAAGGCGCGGGCCATCAGCGGAATGTTGCCGGCGGAGGCGATCGCAGTGTACGCCATCACCGCGTCGGCGCCCATTTCCATGGCTTCCGCGGCCTGACTCGGCCGGCCGATGCCGGCGTCGATAATCACCGGAACATTGGCATTCCTAATGATCACTTCGATGAAGTCGCGTGCACGCAGGCCCTTGTTCGAGCCGATCATCGCGCCGAGCGGCATCACACAGGCGGTACCGGCATCTTCGAGGCGCTTGGCTGCGATCGGATCGGGGAACATGTACGGCATGACCACGAAACCTTCCTTGGCGAGCATCGCCGTGGCCTTGATGGTCTCCTCGTTATCGGGCAGCAGATACTTCGCCTCGTGTTCGATCTCCACCTTCACGAAGTCCGTCTGGCACACCTCGCGCGCCAAGCGGGCGATGCGCACCGCCTCCTCGGCATTGCGCGCGCCCGACGTGTTCGGCAGCATGGTGATCCCTTTGGGAATGTAGTCGAGCAGGTTGTTTTCGGTGGTACGGCAACGGCGCAACGCCATGGTGACGATCTGCGTGCCGGCGTTCTCGATCGTGGCCTTGATGAGGTTCAGATCGTAACGGCCGGAGCCGAGAATGAATCGGCTGGTGAACTCATGTCCGCCGAGAATCAGAGGGTCTGCGCTGCCGGTGGCAATTTCGTCGTATGCGTGCGCATCCGGTTCCGGCAGAATCGCGGTATTCGTGGTGGTACCGACCAGCTCGTCGAGCGTGGCGTTCGGCGCGGTCGCAAAATCCTTTTCGGCTGTGGTTACGGTGTTTTCGGTACTCATCGTCGGGTCCTTTCGGTTGATTGAGTTTGCTTAGGCGTCTTCTTCGCCGAGAATCAGGCGGGTGATCATATTCGCTTCATGGCAGGCGACCACGCCCACGCGCGGAGCCATCAGGCCGGCACCCGGTACCGGGGCGGTTTCGCCGTCGCCGCAGAAGTAGAAATTCTTTGAGACGCGTCGTGTGCTCACCAGATTGGAACTGCGGAATCCGGCCATGCCGGAGGCGCTCACGAGCTTCTTGCTTGGCAGGTTCTCCAGTACCGCGTTGACCAGCATGGTTTTGTTCTCCGGCACGTCAAACGCCTCGCAGATGATGTCTTCGTGTTCGAAGAGCGTCGGCACGTTCTCATCGGTCACCTTGACGGTGTCGACGGTGATGTCGATGAACGGATTGATCTGGCGCAGGTTGCTGCGCAGCGCCTCAGTTTTGTACTGGCCGAGATCCTTGAGGAAATACTGCTGGCGATTGAGGTTCGTCATGTCTACGCGGTCGAAGTCAATCAGATGCAGGTGGCCGACGCCGATGCGGGTGAGCGCCACGGCGATCGTCGAGCCGAGGCCGCCGCAACCGCAGATGGCCACGCGTGCGGCATCCAGTTTATCTTGGGTGGCCGCGGTATGGCGGTCGAGTAGGGCGGCGCGGATCTCCTCGCGACTTACGAGCGTTGCCGGATCGGGGAGGTTGTTGAATGCGGTTTGGCGTGCTTCGATTTGCTCGGGGGTTGCGGATGGTTCAAAGGTCATGGTCGTGTCTTGTTTCCGTTCGTTTGCGTGTGATTGGGTGCGGGCGTGCGCGGCCCGGCATGTACCGTGTCCGCCGCATACAGGCGGATTCCGTCTCCCCGCCTGGCCTCACATTCGTGGCCAGCCGGTATCCGTCGCGTACAGGCGGCTTCTGTGGAATGTTCGCGGCGGTCCCGGTTCTCCGGTGTGATTGGCCGAGCCTCACGTTTGACTCAGGCGTGCCTGTTCGCGACTCGCTTGGTGTGGGTTCAGCCGCCCTGTACGAAGGTGACGATTTCCAAGGTGTCGGTGCCTTTGAGTTGGGTCTGTGCACGCAGTGCGCGCGGCACGATTTCGCCATTGAGTTCGACGGCCACACGTTCGGCACGCAGTCCGCGTTGCTCGATCAGTTCGGCCACGGTGATCGGCGTGGCGATGTGCTCTTCCTTGCCATTGATGATCATGTTCGATCCCTTCTGTTGTGCGATTTGGAACCGTTGGCATGCAACGGAATCCACCGCCGTGCCGCAACCTTGCCATTCGCGTGGATGTCCGATTCTGGTGAATCGGACACTCGTGGCGCCCGTAGATTGTCCGGAATGTCTGATTCTGACGAATCGGACATCCACGAAACCTGCAGGCTGTACCGGCGGGCGGCGCGTTGATGGGATTCCGTACCGAGGTTCCGATACGAAAAAAGGGTCTCCGAAGGAACCGTACCCTGTGAGGTGGTGCGCCCCTCCGTGACCCTGATTCACGCGATATTCGGTTATCGCGAACGGAAGATTGAGATGCGCCTTGCAGCGCGAACAACCCGTCTCCTTACGGCGGCATTACCCGCATCAAGTCCTCGGTCGAAGTCTTGCGACTCCCTCTCAGCCTTTCGGCTCCCGTTCGGTTGTGCCCCTATCTTCCCTCAGCCGCCCGACAAGATCGTCGGAATCAGGTGATGGATTGGCTCACTGCCTGAAGATTCGCCTCTGAGTTGCGAGAGTCGGCCTGTTGCTCGACGGTGGCGTCCTTAAGTCCGTGTGGCTCGGGTTCTGGACTGCGAGAATCGGCCTGTTGCCCAACGACGGCAGCCTCAAATCGGTCTGGGAACGGCTCTTACCGTTGAGGAACGGGGCGATTCTCACGGTTTGCAGCCCCAAACACACGGGCTCGAGGCCGTCACCGTCGAGCAACAGGCCGATTCTCGCGGCGTATGTCCCATGACTGCTGCCCTAAGGATTCCCGAGCCAGTCGGAGGGTATGTGAGAATGAAATCAGGGTACGAGAAGGAGATGGCGTTGAAGGATTCAGCAACGGACGCAGTGCCAGGTGCAGTGATGGGCGAACTGGCAGGATTTACGATTCCTCGGCTTGGCATGGGAACGATGGCGCTGGCGATCGAGGGCCGGCCGGATCGTGACACGGCAATCCGCGCGATTCATGCCGGTCTGAATGCCGGCGTGCGATATCTGGATACCGCATGGTCGTACTATCTGCCGAGCCGGCCCGGTACCGGAACCCCGGAGGATCTGGGCTATGGCGAGAAACTGGTGCGTGATGCGTTGGCGACCTGGGATGGTCCGTGCGACGAAGTGCTTGTCGCCACGAAGACCGGTTACCGTCGCACGATGGAGTCTTCCGTGCGAGTGTCCGATTCACCAGAATCGGACACTGACGATCCGGCAGCCCCGCGTGCATATTCCGCGGCACGCGATGACGATTCCGTAACACCTGCTATGCGGTCCGACCGATCTGCGGAACGTCAGCATCTGCAGGCCGTTGGCAGTCGATACGGTTGGATGGCGGATTCGCGGCCCGAAACGATGATTCGCGATGCGAAGGAGTCGGCCATGCACCTCGGTGTGGAGGCGCTCGATTTGCTGTATTCGCATGGTCCGGATCCTGCGGTGGATTATGCGGATCAGATCGGTGCGCTCAAGCGACTGCTTGACGAGGGGGTGATCAGGAACGCCGGCATTTCGCGCGTGAACAACGAGCAGATTGACCTCGCCCGTGAGATTTTGGGAGATGGCTTGGTTGCCGTGCAGAATCAGTTCTCACCGTCATACCCCGACCCCGAACATACGCTGGAACACTGTGAAAAGCTAGGTCTTGCGTTCGTCTGTTGGTCGCCATTGGGGGGATTCCTCGATGCGTTCGACCAACGCGCGTACGATGCGTTCCGCGTGATTGCCGATAAGCGTGGATGCTCCTACCAGCGTGTGGTATTGGCTTGGGAGTTGAGTCGCTACGACCGGCTGTTCACCATCCCGAGTGCCCGCAATCCGCATGAGATTCAGGATTCGTTCGCCGCTACCGAACTTACGCTTGCCGATGAGGAGCTTGGATTCCTGAATAGCTAGTCTCCAACGGACCGCGCGCTGTCACCTTACGTGGGGAGATTCAACGGTTCGCAGTGAGCGAGGGCGGATTGCGCTGTGTGCGGCACGCGTAGCGTGATCAGGAGATAAACAGTTTGCAGTGTAAGATAAAATATCGGTTGATCATACGGGAAGGAGGGTACGCGTGGGCTATGAACAGGAAGCGTTCCGCAAGTTGATGTCGAATATCTGGGGCAAGAAATCCCGGATGCAGGAGGAGATGTCAAAAGGCGCGAAAGGTGAGCCGTTCATCGTGCAGGAGCTCTCGCGGAAAGGTCCGCAGACGCCGACGCAGCTGGCCGTGGCGATGCGTGCCACTACCGGCAGGGTCTCCACGTTGCTGTCCGCGTTGGAAAAGAAGGGGCAGATTACGCGCGAAATCGACCCGAATGATCGCAGAATCGTGCATGTGAGTCTTACCGAAGCAGGCGAACGGCGTGCCGAAAAGCAGCGTGAGGACATGCGGGAGGCGGTCTGCTGGATCTTTTCGCAGATGGGTGAACGGCGCACCCGTGAGTTCGTGGACCTCGCCGTCGAATTTACCACCTACATGTCCTTGTGCATGCCGGGCAAGTCACGCCCCACTCCGGAGCAGGTCAGGCAGGCCTTCGGCTCGACAGGTGGCTCCGACGGCGCAGCAAGCTGACGGCGTGCGCGGGCCATCCCGGCGCGGGCAATCCGTGACGATATCGTGGAGCCGTTGTGGCAATACCGTGGCGGGTGGCGTTCTGTTTCGGCGCGCGCAATGTCGCGTCCGGTCAAGCAATCGCATCCAGTCAGCCCTGCGGCCGCGGGCGGTAGTGTGTGCCGATCGTTCGCGGATGCGCCGCAACCAACAGCGGCAAACCATGCAATCGCAAATCGCTCTCAGGGAATACACAGAAACGGGCGTAATATCTTACACTGTAAGTAATTGACATCGTAAAGTAATCACCATAGAGAAGGAACCGAGCATGCTTCGCATCATGCGATACCTCTCCAAAGCGGAGATAGGCCAGATGCTCATAGCGTTGGTCAGCATCATCGGTCAGATCTGGCTTGATCTGACCCTGCCGGACTACATGTCCAACATCACCGAACTCGTTGAAACTCCGGGCAGCAGCATGTCCGACATCTGGGTGGCCGGCGGCAAAATGCTCGCCATCTCACTGGGATCCGCGGCCTGCGCCGTCGTGACCGGCTACATCGCTGCACGCGTGGGCGCCTCATTCAGCCAAAGGCTACGCTCGCTGGAGTTCAACAAGGTCGAAAGCTTCGGACCGGCGGAAATGAACCGCTTCTCCACCGCGTCGCTCATCACCCGCTCCACGAACGACATTACGCAGATCCAGATGTTCATCACCATGGGCCTGATGATGATCGTCAAGTCGCCGATCATGGCCGTGTGGGCAGTATGCAAGATTGCGGGCGACGGATTCGAATGGACGCTCGCCACTGGCATCGCCGTGGCGGTACTGCTGGTCGCGATCGGCATTCTGATGGCGCTGGTCATGCCGAAATTCAAGTCCATGCAGCGTCTGACGGACAACATCAACCTGGTGGCGCGCGAAAACCTGACCGGCCTGCGCGTGGTGCGCGCCTACAACGCCGAAGACTATCAGGAATCGAAATTCACGCAGGCCAACAAGGAACTGACCGAAACCCAGCTGTTCACCAACCGTGCCATGGCGGTCATGATGCCGCTGATGAACACCATCATGAACGGCCTGATGCTCGCCGTCTACTGGATCGGCGCATACCTGATCGAAGCGGCCGACGCCACCGACAAACTCACCACCTTCGCGAACATGGTGGTGTTCTCCAGCTATTCCGTGCAGGTGATCATGAGCTTCCTGCTGATGAGCATGGTATTCGTGCTGTGGCCGCGCGCCGACGTATCCGCACAGCGCGTGCTTGAAGTGATCGACACCGAGCCGATGGTCGTAGATGGCAGCCGGACTGCGGGAAAGTCCGGCATGGAAGGCGACATCGAATTCCGCAACGTGAGCTTCGCCTACCCGGATTCGCGCGAGGCCATGCTGGAAGGCATCAGCTTCAAAGCCGCAAAAGGTCAGACGGTCGCGTTCATCGGCTCGACCGGCTCCGGCAAATCGTCGCTGATCAATCTGGTGCCGCGCTTCTACGACGCCACCCAGGGCGAAGTGCTCGTCGACGGCGTGAACGTGCGCGACTACACGCTCAAGGCATTGCGCGACAAGATCGGCTACGTGCCGCAACAGGCGTTCCTGTTCAAGGGCACCATCGCCGGCAATGTGGCATACGGCGACACCGAACTGCGCGAACGGGACGTGAAGGACGCCTGCGATGTCGCGCAGGCCACGGAATTCATCGACAAGAAGGAACATGGCTACGAATCCGACATTTCGCAAGGCGGCGCCAACGTGTCCGGCGGGCAGAAGCAACGACTGTCAATCGCAAGGGCCGTGTATCGGCATCCGGAAATCCTCATCTTCGACGACTCCTTCTCCGCACTTGACTTCAAAACGGACCGTGCCGTACGCGACGCGCTCGCGAAGGAGGCCAAGGATTCCACGAAACTGATCGTCGCGCAGCGCATCGGCACCATCATGGATGCCGACCGCATCGTCGTGCTCGACGAAGGCAGGGTGGTCGGACAGGGCACGCACCGTGAACTGCTCGAGACCTGCGATGTGTATCGGCAGATCGCGCAGTCGCAGCTGAGCGAAGACGAACTGAAGGGAGGCCGCTGACATGCCTAGGGGACCAATGGGACGTGGACCTGCTGAAAAACCGAAGGATTTCGGCGGTGTGATGAAGAAACTCATACGTTTCTGCCGCCGCTACATTCCCGTGATCATCATCGCGCTGGTGCTTGGCGCAGCCGGAACCGTATGCCAGATCATCGGGCCCGACAAACTCAAGGACATGACCAACGAGATCACCAAGGGCCTGCCGGCCATCGTACACGGCAAGCCGGTGATGAACTCGATCGACTTCACCGCGGTCGGCCGTATCGCATGGCTGCTGGTGGCGTTGTATGTCGGCTATGCGGTGCTGTGCTATCTGCAAAGCTGGCTGATGGCAAGCGTGACGCAACGCACCGCGCAACAGCTGCGCGAGGAGATCGGCCGGAAGATCAATCGCCTGCCGCTCAAATATTTCGACAAGGTCAGCTACGGCGATGTGCTGAGCCGCATTACCAACGATGTGGACGCGATCGGGCAGACGCTCGGCCAGTCGCTGGGCTCGCTGATTACGTCGGTCACGCTGTTCTTCGGTGCGCTGATCATGATGTTCTACAACAACGTGATCCTAACGTTGTGCGCCATCGGCTCCGCACTGCTCGGCCTGATCGTGATGGGCGGCATCATGAAGGCCTCGCAACAATACTTCGCGCGCCAGCAGGCGGCCCTCGGCGATGTGAACGGCCATGTTGAGGAGATGTATACCGGGCATACCGTGGTCGAGGCGTACGGTGGCGAGGCCGATTCCATCAGCCGCTTCGAACGCTACAACCAGGACCTGTACGTGTCTGGTTGGAAGAGCCAGTTCCTGTCCGGCCTGATGATGCCGCTGATGAATTTCATCGGTAATTTCGGCTATGTGGTCGTATGCGTGGTCGGTGCGGTGCTTGCGATGGATGGCAAGATCGAGTTCGGCGTGATCGTGGCGTTCATGATGTACATCCGCCTGTTCACGCAGCCGCTGTCGCAGTTCGCGCAGGCCTTCCAGAACCTGCAGCGCTGCGCCGCCGCATCCGAGCGCGTGTTCGGCTTCCTGGAGGAGCCGGAGTTGGCCGACGAATCCGATAAACGGCCGTTGCTCGGCGTCGATGCGGACGGCAGGCCGCAACCGGTGCGTGGCGACGTGGAATTCAGCCACGTACGCTTCGGCTACGAATCCGACAAGACGATCATCCACGACTTCTCCGCTTCGGTGAAGTCCGGTCAGAAGGTCGCCATCGTCGGCCCGACCGGTGCCGGCAAGACCACGATGGTGAACCTGCTCATGCGCTTCTACGAGATTTCCGGCGGCACGATTTCGATTGATGGCGTCGATACCAAATCGGTGCCGCGCTGGAATGTGCACGATCAGTTCTCGATGGTGCTGCAGGATACGTGGGTGTTCCGTGGAACGGTGCGTGAAAACATCGCATATTCCAAGAAGGGCGTGACCGACGAGCAGATCGTCGCCGCATGCAAGGCCGTTGGGTTGCACCACTACATCATGTCGCTGCCGGATGGCTATGACACGATTCTCGATGACAAGGCGTCGCTGTCGCAGGGTCAGAAGCAGTTGCTGACGATTGCGCGCGCGATGGTGGAGGATGCGCCGATTCTGATTTTGGACGAGGCGACCTCTTCCGTCGATACGCGTACCGAAGAACTGATTCAGAAGGCGATGGACGCGCTGACGGTGGGGCGTACGAGTTTCGTGATCGCGCATCGCCTGTCGACGATTCGTGACGCCGACATGATTCTGGTGATGGACGGCGGCGATATCGTGGAGCGCGGTACGCACGAGGAGCTGCTTGCGAAGGGTGGTTTCTACGCCGATATCTACAACAGTCAGTTCACGCTGGCTGGCTGAACGGTTGGCTGGCTGAACGGCCAGCCGGCAGAGTGGTTGTTCGGCCCGTTGATGGGCCAATGGGCCGAACAGTCCTCCGCAACGGCAGGTGCCATGCCCGGCGCTATACGGCGTGGTGCCTAAAGGCGCTTCTTAAGATAAGCGCCCAGATGGGAGATGGCGAATTCGAGGGATCCGTGGCCGGCCGGCTGAATGATCTTGTCTTTGATCAATGCGGCCCGGTACTTATTCACCCAGCTTCGACTACGCCCGGTTCGGGTTTCGATTGCACTGACTGCGGTTGCGGCTGGCGCGTCACAAGCCATGGCATTCAGGAACTCGAGTTCCGCCGGCTTCAGCCCGTCCAGCGCGGGTGCGCATACGGCATCATCGAAAGCGATCTGCGCGTCCGCAATGCCGGTCGCAACGTCGCTTGCGGTGATTCCCGTCGCGTGGCGGCGCTGGGAGGCCTGCCACATGTAATAACCGACAAGTTGCACCATGTAAGGGTATCCGTTGGTTGCCTGCGCCGCCAGCCAGGCCTCGTCGTTGCCGATCGTCTTGCCGGAATCGGCGACGGATTCAAGGAATGCGTTCTTGACATCCACCAGTGGAACGTTGTCAAGCTCGCAACGCAGGGCCCTGCGCAGGAAAGTGACGACATCGTCGTTGACCAGGTCGTTGACCGTTGATGGCAGCCCCGCGAATACGATGGCGATGCCCTTCTTCTCGGCGTCGGGCACATTGGTCTCATCGATGGACGTAGTGACGTGTTGTATGGCTGTGGCGATGGCGACAAGGTCGTCAAGCGAAGCGGCCTGTGTTTCGTCGATGGTGATGAGAATGCCTTTCCCCTTGCCGATTTTTCCGCTTTCCAAACGTTTGGCGATTGCATTGCGTAGCGTGAGCGGCGTGGTGGTTGAGGAAAGATCGATATGGCCGAGGCTTGCGCTGGCGATTCCCGGGATGCTGACCGAAGGGCTCACGCTTGCCTGATTGATGTGAAGGCCGCTGGGCGTAAGCGCTTCAATGAGGCGTTGCGCAACATCGGGTGAAGCGGTTTCGGAGATGGTCTCCCATCCGCGCTCGGCGGCGATGCGGCGAAATTCGGTCAGGAGCACGGTCTTGCCGAAGCCGCGCTGCCCGGTGACCAACATGATGCGTCCTGGGGCGCCGGCGCCGTTGTCCAGCCCCTCCGTGAATTCCTCGATGGCGGTCTCGCGGCCGATGAGTATCGGCGGCATTTTGCCGGCAGTCGGCTTGAATGGGTTCATTGCCATGGAGCACCTTCTCCGTGAATCTTTTCGAATCAAGACATGTGAACATGTATGAATGTATACGAAAGTATACCAACATGTACGAATGTATACGAAGATGTACGATCATGTGTGGCGCTGTGCGAGCGTCCGTATGCGGTATGGCCCGTTCCTCGGCGTTCGTTGGCGATCCAAGCTTGTTCAGAACAGCCTTCCGGGGAAATCGCTGCTGACGGCGGCGTGACGACTGGCATTCAAGGTCACGCAGGCGAACGAGAACGCGCGTCTCAGCTCTTCCGGGCTGGTCGTGAACAATGCGGTGGCCAAGCCGTCGGCCAGAGCGCTGGGATGGGCGGCAAACGGTCCGATGGCATCTTGAGGCGACGAATCCGAAGCCCGTGGTGCGCCATGTATGGCACGCGCCTCCGGCTCGCGAACTCGCGCCGACAGGTCCGGCGCTGATCCGGGCATGTAAACCCATGTGGCTTCGGTCTGTTGGACGGGCAGGCCATCAATGGCATTGAGCAGATGGTGGATGCTCAGTTGGGTACGCTCGTTGACCGCTACCTCCCAGTGGCGACGACTGGGGGCGCTTGCGCAGAGCGCGCCGTCGATGATGTGCGCCACGCCAATCGCGCGGGTGGAATCATCTGGGTCCTCGAGTGCGATGGCTATCGGTTCGGCGGAATGAATCAGCAGGTCGCCTCCCGCGTCGATTACGAACTCGGCGGAAGCAGAGGCAAGGAATGCGCCGAGCAGGTCGACGAGATACCCTTTGCCGCAGGCGCCGAAGTCCAGATCGACTGGACGGCGGGTGATCAGCGTGGTGCCTCGGCGTTCCACGTCATCACCCCATGTGGGCCGCCCTCGCAGGGCGCCCAGATGCTCGGCGGACCCAGGTTTGACCGTGAAACTCAAGGAGGCGTCGTAGCCGAGACGAATCAGATCTTCGCCAATGCACGGGTCGATTGCGCCGGAGGTGGCGGCGAACAATGCGTCGTACAGGCCGAACAGCGGTTCGGTCCAATCCGGGAAATCGAAATTCCCGCCATGCTTTGCCCGTCCGATTTCGGCGACGAGCGAATCGTCTCGGAACCGGGACAGCACCTGCTCGTACGTTTCCAAGAGCTCCGACATCCTTGTGCGCAGATCCTCATGTACCGGTTGAGGCGTTGAAATCACGATTCCGGTGCCAAGCGCCTTCGGGAAGGCTGTGACATGGGGCATGCGCAGTGAAAGGGAGAACATGCCTACGATGCTAGTGGTATTTCGCTTATAGATGGCGGATTCTCCTGAAGGAATGGTCGAAAGGGGGTATTCCCATGCCTCCTGGAGACGTTGTCTCCAGGAGAATCCGCCATCTATAAGCGAGATAGTGCGTACAGTTGGGCCCGGAAACGATGCTAGAGTGATTGACATAGTGTCAACAAGGAGGTTGTGATGAGTGGTGGCGCGGCGCAGACGGTCCAGTCGGGGCAGTCCCGAAAGGCGCTGGATCTGCCGATGCCCAAGGTATGGGCGTTCGCGGTGGGCCAGTTCGGTTGGGCGTTGCTGTCCGGCATCATCTCGAATTGGCTGGTGTACTTCTACCAGCCCGACAACGAGACCATCGCGCAAGGTCAGACGGTATTCGTGCCGCAAGGGCTTGCAGTGCTTGGCGTCGTGACGGTGGTCGGTGGCATCACCGCGTTCGCGCGTTTCTTCGACGCCTTCGTGGACCCGGCCGTGGCAAGCCTGTCCGATCGTTGCCAGTCGGCCGCCGGCCGCCGCATGCCGTTCCTGAAGTGCGCCGCATTGCCGCTGGCTCTTGTCACCGTGCTGGTGTTCTGGAGTCCGATCAACGGAACCAGCTGGGTCAACGGTGTGTTCCTGTTCGTCGCAGTGATTGGCTATTACATCGCGCTCACGTTCTATTGCACGCCATACAACGCGCTTATCGCCGAACTCGGTCATGATTCCAAGCAACAGCTCACGATTTCCACCGCCATCTCGTTCACGTGGGTGGCGGGCACCGCCATCGCGTATGTCGCGCCGGTGGTCTGGGCCGGTTTCGTTCCGGGACTCGGCCGCGTGAACGCCATCCGCCTGACCTTCTCGATCATGGCCGCCATCGCGCTTGCCTGCATGCTCGTGCCGCCGCTGGCCATCAAGGAACGCGATTACGTCAACTCGCAACCGACCTCCGAGTCAACCGTCGAATCGTTGAAGCAGACCTTCGGTGACGGTGAATTCCGCAAGTTCGTTTGTTCCGACGTGGTTTACTGGGTGGCCATCACCACGTTCCAGACCGGCCTGCCGTTCTTCGTGACGAGTCTGCTGAAGCTGCCCGAAACCACTACGACGATTTACTTCGTGCTCATGACCGCGGTATCCGTGCTGTTCTACCTGCCGGTGAATCTGATGGCGAACCACGTCGGCAAAAAGAGGATCCTGCTCGTCGCATTCGCGATCTTCACCTGTGCATTCGCCTTCGCCGGCGCGCTTGGTTCCGGCTTGCTCGGCGCGATTCCGCCCATGGCGCAGGGGCTGATTCTTTCGATCGTCGGCGCGATTCCGATGGCCGCGTTCGGTATTCTTCCGCAGGCGATTGTGGCGAATATCGCCGATGCGAGCTCGAAGACGACCGGCCAGGACCGCCAGGGCATGTTCTATGCGGCCCGCACGTTCGCCATGAAAATGGGGCAATCCGTGGCGATGTTGCTGTTCACCGGTGTGAGCACGATCGGCATGGCGTCTGGAACCGGCTATCGCATCGCCGCCATCTGCGCCGCCGTGCTGTGTGGCATGGGAGGCCTCGTGTTCGCGTTCTACAACGAGCGCAAGGTGCTCAGCGTGCTCGAATCCTGAGCGTCATCGACGTGTGGAGGCGCGGCGGACCAGTATGGGTTTGATCAGCGTGGTGGCGTGCACATGCGCGTCGGCGTCACTCATGTGATCAAGCATTTGGGTCATGGCCTTGCGTCCGATATCGGTGGCGTTGGCGGCCACGCTGGTCAGCGGCAGTGAGCCGAGCGGTTTGATCTGTGCCTCATCACAGGCGATCACGCTGATGTCTTCGGGGATGCGCACGCCTTGGTCGAGCAGTGCGTTGACGACGCCTACGCCCAACGGCGTGTCCACGGTGATGATGCCGTCGGGGCGTTCGCCTTCCGGCATTGCGGCGATGGTCAGGCCGGATTCGTAGCCGTCTTCGATGTACAGGCCGCCGGAATCGATTACTTCCGCGGAGACTTGCGGCGTCCGGTTGCCGCGGGTGGCCAGCATGACGGCTTTCTGCACGCCAAGCTGGCGGTCCTGTACGGATTCGTAGTCGAATGAATGCGCCAGAAACGCGAGCTTCGTGCAGCCGGTGCGGATGAGTTCCTCGGCGGCGATCTGACCGGCCGACACGTTGTCGGTCATTATGGAGCAGACCGGATCGGCGTCGCGGGGGTTTGTGTGGTCGATGAGGATGATCGGAATTCCTGCGGCGCGCGCGGCCGCCACGTCTTCCGGTGAATCCTCCACGGTGCTCAGGATGATGCCGGCCACGTTCATGCCGATCAGCAGCCGCACCATATCGCTTTGCCGCTGTTTGTCGGACAATGCGTTGAGTCCCACGACCTGCATGCCGTGGTCCTCGCACACCTCCTGTGCGCCTTCGAAGATCGACGTGAACAGTGAGTGCTCGATGTCGGTCATCACGAAGCCGATTACGGGCGTGGCGTTGGATGCGGGGATCTGCCCGTTGCTGTGTTTCGGCACGTAGCCGAGGTCGGCGATGGCGCGGCTGATCTTTGTTTTCAGCGTTTCGGAGACACGTTCCGGATAGTTGAGATAGTTGGAGACGGTGCCGATGGAGACGCCTGCATGCTTGGCGATGTCGGAGACGCCGACTTTCTTGTTGGCTGGCATAGGGCCTCCTTCGGCTTGCGGTTGATGCTTTCAATGAAATATTAGATGAAGATCGCGATTCCCGTTTTGAAACTTTCAACACGCCAGGTGAAAAGTAGATTGAAAATTTCAAAACAAGGATTTATTCTTGAATTTGTCAAGGAAGAAATATCAAGTAACAGCGAGGTTCTTGAACGCTCTCGAGTCTCGTTGAATATTTCAAAAGAAGGAAAAGAGAAATGAATGCTGCAGCTCAGAAGAAGGAAGGAATCGGCGGGTACATGCCGCTCGCGGTTGCCGCAGGCATCGGTTCCATGCTGGGATCCGGCATCATCGTCGGCCTGTCCGCAACCATCACCGTCTGGCAGAACGGTCTCGGCCTCGACACCACCCAGGTCGGCCTGCTTTCCGGCATCCTGACCTTCGCCATCGCGTTCGGCTCGCTGTTCGGCGGCCGTCTGGCCGATAAGATTGGCCGTGTGCTGGTGTTCAACTGGATCAACCTGCTGTATGCCATCGGCGCCGCCATCTGCGTGTTCGCGCCGGACTTCACCGTACTGCTCATCGGCCTGATCGTCGCCGGCGTCGCCTCGGGTGCGGATCTGCCGATCTCCATGACCATCGTCTCCCATGACGCCCCGAACGACAAGGTCGCCGCGCAGCTCGTCTCCACCACCCAGGTGTTCTGGCAGGTGGGCGTGTTCATCTCCTTCATCTGCGCGTTCCTCGTCTCCACCATGGAGGGTGCGATGGGCGGCCGCGTGGTCTTCGCCATCCTCGCCGTGTTCGCCGTCATCGCATGGCTGTGGCGTCTGATCTCCCCGACCTTCCGCCGCTTCCACGAGGAAGCCGACGCCCGTGATGCCGCCGCAGGCCACGTCGCCACCGCCACCGAGAAGGTCTCCGTCACCAAGATGCTGTTCGCAGGCACCGAAAACAGCAAGATGCTGCTCGGCTTCTTCCTGGCCATCACCATCTTCTACTGCGGCTGGAACCTGCTGGCCAACACCTGGGGTCAGTTCCAGACCTACATGCTGGTGCAGGCCAACGCCTCCCAGTCCCTGGCCACCGGCCTGGGCATCATCCTGAACTTCATCACCCTCGCCCTGAACATCGCCTTCGCCTCCATCGCAGGTGGCAAGTATCGCAACAAGCTGTTCTTCGTGGGCATGGGCATTTCCATCGTGGCCATGGTCTGCCTGGCTCTGGGCGGCACCAACATGTGGGTCATCTTCGGCGCCACCGCACTGATGAACCTCGGTGGTCCGTTCGCCGGCGAGGCCATGTACAAGGTGTGGACCCAGGAATCCTTCCCGATCGAGATCCGCGCCTCCATCCAGGGCTTCATCAACGGCTTCTCCCGCCTGCTGTGCGGCCTGTTCGCCCTGATCACCCCGGCCCTCGTGCTGCCGTCCACCATCAAGACCACCATGTGGTGCTTCGTGGGCGTGGTCGTGCTCGAACTGGTCGCCGGCTCGATCATGATCGCCAAGCAGAACAAGTACGGCACCGACGAGGAACGCCAGCTCAAGGCCTCTTCCGCCGAAGCATGATACGACGCAGGGCGTCTCCCGCTGGAGGGAGGCGCCCTGCCCGCCGATAACAAAGGAGTTATGAGAATCATGGACACGCAAATCATCAAGCCGATTGCAGTGGGGGACCTGCACATCACGCGCTTTACCATCGAACACTTCCCGGGAGATGCGCTCGGCATTCCGACCGCCACCCCGCGCATGAACTGGACCTATTCCCGCACCGTTCCGGACGGCTCTCAGATTCTGCTGAAGATCAGCCGCCGCATTCCGGGCGCGCAGGCTCGGGAGGAGTACACCTACCTTCCTCCGGAAGATAATGTGCTCGTGCCTTGGCAGTTCACCCCGCTCGCTTCACGCGAAGAGGTCTTCGCCACCGTGCAGCTCGTGTCAGCCGCGCACAAGCCGCTGAGCGATCCCAGCGCCACCCTGCACTTCGAGGCCGGCCTCATGCAGGAATACGAGCATGTCGCCGATTTCGTGGGACCGTCCTGGGCGGAACCGGAAACCGACCATCGCCATCTGCCGCTGGTGCGTACGGAAATCGCGATCAAGGCGAAGCCGAAGCGTGCACGCCTGTATCTGAGCGCCCTCGGCCTGGTCGAAGCGGAAATCAACGGCGTGAAAATCGGCAATGATGCGTTGATCCCCGGCTGGACCAACTACGAACAGCGCGTGCAGTGCTGGACCTACGACGTCACCGACGAGCTCAACGAGGGCGCCAACGCCATGGGCTTCTGGCTCGGCGACGGCTGGTATCGCGGCCGTCTCGGCTTTGATGGCGGCTATGTGAATTACTACGGCGATCGTCTCGGCGTGTTCGCGCAGCTCGAAATCGAATATGAGGACGGCGGCATCGAGCACGTCTACTCCAATGCGTGGGACCGTCAGTGGAAGGCCTCGCTCGGCCCAATCGTTTGCTCCGATTTGTGTGAGGGTGAACGGTACGACGCACGCCTCGAGCAGCCAGGCTGGTCCGAGCCGGGCTTTGACGACTCGAACTGGAAGCCGGTTTCCGAGATTTTCTACGATCCCGCGAAAATCGAGAATCCCGATACCTCACCGGTGCGCGCGCATGAAATCAACGAACCGGTATCCATCGCGCGCACCGGCGACACTCCTGACGGCCGTGGCATCTGGCTGGTCGACTTCGGCCAGAACTGCACGCAGCGCATTCGTCTACGCATCGCAGGCCTTGAGGCCGGGCAGAGCGTGGAATTGCATCATGTGGAGGTACTCGAACCGAACGGTGAGATCGCCACACGCACCTTGCGCCGCGGCCAGCAGCATGACATCTACACGTCCAACGGCACGGACGCCTGGTGGGAGCCGCGTTTCGCGATGCATGGCTTCCGTTATGCGCAGATCGAGGGCGTGGTGGGCGAGCTGACCGTCGCCGACATCGAATGCCATGTGTACCACTCCGTGATGGACCGTGCGGGCGAACTGGAAACCTCCAATCCGCTGCTCAATCGACTGCACGCCAATGCATTGTGGTCGATGCGTTCCAACTTCGTATCCGTTCCGCAGGACTGCCCGCAACGTGACGAGCGCATGGGCTGGACGGGCGATATCTGCCTGTTCGCGCCGACCGCCGCTTACCTGTATGACGTGTACGGCTTCCTCAAGAGCTGGCTCAAGGACGTTCGCGCCGATCAGGTCAAATGGGGTACGGTGCCGTTCTACGTGCCGTTCATTCCGCTCGGCGGCTGGGCTCATCCGCAGGCCATCTCCACGTGGGGTGATTCCGCGGTCGAAGTGCCGTGGGTGCTGTACATGGAGTCCGGCGATCCGCAGATTCTTGCCGATTCGTACGAGTTGAGCCGTGACTGGATCGACGAGGTGGCCGGATATCTCTCTGCCGACGGCGTATGGGACCGCCGCCCGGACTATGTGCTCGGACAGCTTGGCGATTGGCTTGACCCGACCGCTCCGCCGGACGATCCGACGCAGGCGATGACCGAGAAGGAGCTCGTCGCGACCGCTTTCTTCGCCCGTTCCTGCGCACAGGCCGAGCAGATTGCGCAGATTCTCGGCAAGAGCGAGGACGTCGTACGGTTCGGTGATTTGCGCAAGCATGTCACCTCCGGTTTCCTGGGACGTTTCACGAACCTGGACGGCACGATGACGTCCGACACGCAGTGCGCCTACGCGCTGGCGATTGCGTTCGGTCTGCTTGACGGTGAGCCGGTGCGCCGCGTGAAGGCCGGCAACCGCCTGGCCAAGCTCGTGCGCGAGTCCGGCGGCAAGGTGAGCACCGGTTTTGCGGGTACGCCGTTCGTGCTGCCGGCGCTGACCATGACCGGACATAACGAGGAGGCTTACGGGCTGCTGCTTTCCGAGGAGTGCCCGAGCTGGCTGTATCAGGTGAAGATGGGCGCCACCACCACGTGGGAACGTTGGGATTCCATGCGTCCGGACGGATCGCTCAACCCTGGCGGCATGACCTCGTTCAACCATTATGCGCTCGGCTCCGTTGCCGAATGGATGCATGCGCATATCGGCGGCCTCGAAGCCATCGAAGCCGGATGGAAGCGATTCCGCGTGGCGCCGGTGATCGGCGGCGGCATCGATTATGCCTCCACTGCGCACGTCACCCCGTACGGCAAGGCCTCCGTGGCTTGGAAGACTTCCGAAACGGGCGTGGAACTCGACGTGACCGTGCCGATCGGCGCCACCGCAGTGGTGGAACTGCCCGACCACGAACCGACCGAACTGATTGGCGGAACGCACCACTTGGTCGTGGCGCTGTAAATCGGATCCTTCCGCTGGCGGGCCGGGCCATGAAGCCTGCCAGCGGGGTCAACCCGGCTGCAAAACAATAAGAGAAAGGGATAATCATGTCACTCAACGATGAGTCGGCAGTCGCCGCCGCCATTCCACCGGAGGAAATCGCCCCAGATACCGGACGTCGCCTCACCACGGCCGAAAAACTGCGCTTCGGCATCGGCTTCGCACTGTTCTCGCTGCTGTGGATGACCGCCGGCACTTCCGGATCCGGCGTACTGCTGCCGCAGCGTTTCGACGAACTCAACATCGGCACCCCGGAAGTGATTCTGGGTGCGATGAACTCCGTCGGCTGCATCTTCGCGCTGTTCGCGAACATCATCTTCGGCGCGCTGTCCGATATCACGCGTTCGCGCTTCGGCAAGCGTACCCCGTGGATCGTGGCCGGCGGCTTCGTCACCGCGGCCGGCTATGTGCTGGCGTTCTCGTCCGCTTCGCTCGCGGGCATCGTGGCGGGCTGGTCCATCGTGCAGGTCGGCGTCAACATGATGATCGCCCCGGCCGTGGCCGTCCTGTCCGACCGCATCCCCGAAAACGTACGTGGCACCTTCTCGTCGTTCTACGGCGGCGCAATGATCGTCGGCCAGTCCGCCGGCACCTTCTTGGGATCGAAGTTCATCGACACCATGGGCGTCGGCTTCGTGATCGGCGCGGTGCTGTTCGCCATCACCGGCATTCTGACGATCATCATCTGGCCTGCCGAACGCTCGTCGAAGGTCGGCAGCGCGGCGGACGACACCAAGGCGAACGTGAAGCTCAGCCCGGCTGCCATTGCGAAGTCCTTCATTCCGCCGACCAAGAACTGCCGCGACTTCTATCTCGCACTCGTCGGCCGTCTGCTGCTGATTTTCGGATGGTCCATGATCTCCGGCTACCAGCTGTACATTCTCAAGAAGTATTGCGGACTTAGCGTTGACGATGCCGCTTCGACGCTTGCCACCATGTCGCTGATTTCGATGGTCGTGCTCATGATCTGCTCGGTCGTCTCCGGTCCGATCTCCGACAAGCTGCACAAGCGCAAGATCATCGTGGCCATCGGCTCCGTGATCATCGCCGTGGGCGTGGCGATTCCGTTCTTCATGCCGACCGCGCTGGGCATGATGCTCTACGCTGGCATCGGCGGCGTCGGCTACGGCATCTACATCGCCGTGGACCAGGCGCTGAACGTGGACGTGCTGCCAAGCGCCGACGAGGCCGGCAAGGACTTGGGCATCCTCAACCTCGCCAACACCGTCGGCCAGGTACTCGCCCCGGTCGCGACCGGCGCGATCGTGGTGGCCACCGGCAGCTACGCGCAGATCTTCCCGGTCGCCATCGTCTCCGTGCTCATCGGCGCCGTGGTGATCATGCTCATCAAGAAGGTCGCCTAACGCTGTTTTCCCTTCCCGAAACGTGAGCCTTGCCTGTCATTCCTGGTTTCGCAAACCTCGATAGCAGGCAAGGCTCACGCCGTTCCATGCCCCGCCTTGCTGGGCAAAGGGTGGCAGTAACCACTATGTGAGACGGAGCGCACAAGATAGGAAAATCAGAAATGGCGGGATTCCGCCATTTTGATGTCACCTACAACAAAATTCTTCAAAAATCAAGACTGTTCTTCGGGAATCTTCCGTTCTATGTTGTGGTCACGGTGCGCGTGTTGCGTACGGCAACGGGGGCGCATCAATCGAACTTTTGGAACGGGCTGAGAGAGAGGAACCGGTCTCATGTCATTGCGCGACGTGCGCTCGCAGGGCCTTGGCCGCATCACCGCCATCATCGCGGCGATGATGATTGCGCTTGCCACGATGTTCACTTTCACGTCAATGCCGCAGCAGGCGCTTGCCGCCGACGACTCCCAGACGAATTTCGATTCCTGGACCGAGGTCGCGGCCAACATTGAAAAGCAGCTGGAGACCGCCGAGCAGGACTACAACGACGGCAACTACTATCAGGCTGGCACCGACTTCCAGAATGCGCACTGGGTCGGCTACGACGCATCCAACTTCTCCAAAGTCGTCAACGACACCATCGGAGCCGACAAGCAGAAAGCGCTGCTGCAGGAATTCACCGACCTCGAAAGCCTCGCCTACCAGCAGGATCAGGGCGACGCCATCACCGCCAAGGTCGATGCGCTGACCGCCGACCTCAACGCGACCGCGCAGACGCTCGACGCCGACACCAGCCTCGCCGATCCCAAGACATACGCGAAGCAGCGCGCGGAAGAGACCGCCAAGGAGCGTAAGAAGCTCGATGCCGCCAAGAAGAACTCGTCCAAGGGCAAGGGCGATCGTACTTGGAGCGACGTGGCCAGCGAAATGAACGTCATCCTCGACAAGGCATACAAGGCCGCTATCTCCGGCAAGGGTGCGGAAGGCTCCAGCCTCGTCAACAACGCGTACTACCAGTACTACGAGAAGCTCGGCTTCGAAAAGAACGTCATGAACGCGATCTCCGGCGACCGCGTCTCGCAGGTCGAATACCAGTTCAAGATGACCCGCAAGACCATGCGCGACGGCGGTTCCCAGAAAGAGATCAAAAAGCTCGTCGACGACCTCAAGAGCTGGCTCGTGGAAGACGCGGCCACGCTTGACGGCGGTGCGACCAGCAATGTCAACAGCTTCACCAAGTTCATCACCAGCTCCGTCGGACAGGCGTTCCTCATCCTGATCCGTGAGGGCCTCGAAGCGCTGCTGGTGGTGGCCGCGGTGATCGCCTACCTCGTGAAGTCGGGCAACAAGCGCTTCACCAAGTTCATCTACCTCGGCGTACTCGCCGGCTTGGCGGGCTCCGGCCTGATTGCGGTGCTCTTCACCTTCCTGTTCGGCGGCTCCGGCCCGATTCAGGAGATTTCCGAAGGCGTGTGCGCGCTCATCGCCATGGCCATGCTGCTGTGGACCAGCAACTGGATGCTCAACAAGAGCTCCGTGGAAGCGTGGAACCGCTATATCCGCAACAAAACCGAAGCCGCTGTGGCCAGCGCGCAAAGCAAGATGGAGGCCGGTGAAGGCGTAAGTTTCGGCATGGTCGTCTCACTCGCCATGCTGAGCTTCCTCGCCGTGTTCCGTGAAGGCGCCGAAACCGTGATCTTCTACGAGTCCATCTATTCGATGAGCCAAGACTCGCGAGGCATGTGGATTGGCGGCATTGCGGCCGCGGTCGTGTTGCTGATCATCTTCTTCGTGCTGCGTTTCACTTCCGTGAAGATTCCGATCGGCCCGTTCTTCCTTGTCACGTCGATTCTGATGGCCGTACTGGTCGTCATCTTCGCCGGTGGCGGCATCCACGCGCTGATCGAAGGCGACCTGATCGAAGGCACCTACCTGAGCAACGTACCGACCAATGACTGGATCGGCCTGTACCCGTACGTCGAATGTCTCGTGGCACAGGCGTTGGCCGCCATCGCCGTGATCACGCTGTTCGTGGTCGGCTTCGTCAAGAAGCGCAAACTCAAGATTTCCGATATTTCCTAAACGGAACTCCCAAGAAACAAAGGAAGAGATAATGAAGAACAAGAAGATCGCCGCTCTGCTCGGCCTCCTGCTGGCCGGTTCCATGGCCTTCTCGCTGTCCGGCTGCGGCAACAGCAACAGCTCCGCCTCCAACGACAAGAGCAGCAGCTCCTCGTCCACGGCCACCGACGATTCCAGCAAGGATGACTCCAGCTCCGACGATTCCGCCGGCTTCGAAGAGATTCAGGTCGACGAGAAGCACTCCGATCAGGAAGTCGGCCCGCTGACCGTCAACGCCGTATACTTCCAGCCGATCGATATGGAGCCGTCCGGCATGGGTCTGAAGGCCGCCGACGCCAGCTTCCATCTCGAAGCCGACATCCACGCCAACCAGAAGGGCACCGAACTCGGCTACGGTAAGGGTGACTTCGTTCCGGATCTGACCGTGAACTATGACATCATCGACAAGACCTCCAACGAATCCGTCGGCTCCGGTACCTTCATGCAGATGAACGCCTCCGACGGCCCGCACTACGGCGCCAACGTCAAGCTCGACAAGGCCGGCTCCTACAAGCTCGTGCTGAAGATCGAATCCCCGGAGAAGAAGGGCTGGATGCTGCACGTCGATCCGGAAACCGGCGTCAAGGGCCGCTTCTGGACCGAGCCGCTTGAGGTCACCTTCCCGGATTGGAACTACACTCCGCAGGAGTGGTGAGCCCCACCATTTAAACCATAAATGCAGTTGAGTCGGAGCTCGCGAAAGCGGGTTCCGACTTCATGCGTAATTGTAAGGGGAAAGATGCTGCTGCAGTATGTGACGGTGTTGCAGGGATTGCTGGCACCGGCTTTGCTGATCATGGCGCTGAACGTGATGCTCACCGTCGGTGAGGGGCGTGACAAGCCGCTGAGCGCGTACTGGCGCTTGACCGGCTTCCTCGTCGGATTCGCGGGCGCCATCGTGTTCGCCGCGCTGCGTGCCACGGCCGTCATCACGCAGCGTACTTTCGTCAACTATCCGACGCTATGGTGTTGCGTGATCTTTGACATTGCGGTGTTCGTCATCGTGATCTTCGCGCGACGCATCACCACGGCATGGCATAATCATCGTGCCCTGCTGGATGCGGCCAATCTCATCGCCGCGCTGTCCATCGCCGCCACCACCTTCCGTGCGCTGCCGGACGTGATCCTGCGTCTTACGATTTTCGTCGAGCCGGGCGATCCGGTCTTCACCTCCGATATGCTGCTCCGCGCGCTCGGCTTTGCGCTCGGCGCCGCCACCGCGATCATCGCGGCCTGCATCTTCCGTACGATGCGCTCCACCGCCGTGCGCTGGTCGTTCACCACGGCCGTGCTGCTGCTCATCATGCTGCTGTTCGCCTCTCATTTCACCGATCTGGCGCAGCTGCTGCAATCCAAGCGCATCGTCAGCTTCCCGGCCGCCGCATTCCTGGCGCTCGTGTGGGGCATCAATCATCAGCGCGAAATGGCCATCGCCATGGCGCTCGTGTTCGTCATTCCGGCGGTTGCCAGCATCGTCATGGGCTTCAAGGTCAAACCGACCGGACCCAACGAGGCGATCGCACGTTCCCATGTGGCGTTCCGCCGTCGCGCGAAGGCCGCCGGCGCATGGAGCCTTGTCGCCATGATCGGCATCACCGTGGCATTGACCTATGGCGTGGCGCAGACGCAGAAGGTCATCACCCTTTCGCCGCCTGAAGAGTACTCGCTCAAGGACGGTGTGGCCACCATCACCTTCAGCCAGGTTTCCGACGGCCACCTGCACCGCTTCCAATACAAGGCGAAGGATGGCACCGTCATGCGCTTCATTATCATCAAGAAGAACGGCGGCGCGTACGGCGTCGGCCTCGACGCCTGCGACAACTGCGGCGACGCCGGCTACTATGAGAAGGACGGCAAGATCATCTGCAAGAAGTGCGATGTGGCCATCAATCTCGCGACCATCGGCTTCAAGGGCGGCTGCAATCCGGTGCCGTTCGACTATCAGGTCAAGCCGGGCAAAATCGTCATCCAAACCTCTGTGCTCGACGCGCTGTCGAGCCACTTCCAGTGAGCGGAAAGGAGTGATCGACCGATGTTCTTTCTCCGCATGATTTTCCGCTCGTTCAGCCGTCAGTTCAAACGCCGTCTGCTGATCGCCGTCACCGTGTGCCTGTCGGCCACCGTGAGCGTGGCCATGCTCGGCGTGGTGTTCGACGTGGGCGACAAGCTCAACGCGGAACTGTCGACATACGGCTCGAACATCACCGTGCAGCCGAAGGCCGACGCGGTGGTGAGCGACCTGTACAACACGGGCGGATCTTCGGGTTCGTCCTCCGATTCCGACCCGACCGCGTTCCTCAAGGAATCGGATGCGCCGAAGATCAAGACGATCTTCTGGGCATTCAACATCACCAATTTTGCGCCGGAACTCAACATCCACGTGGACGCGGGATGCTCGGACGGCTCGACATCCGCCGATTCATGCAAGGCCACCAACGTGCCGATCGTGGGCACATGGTTCGCCAAAACCCTGCACATGGATTCCGGCGAATCCACCGTGGCCGGCATGAATGGCATGCGTTCCTGGTGGAAACTCGACGGTTCCTGGCCGAAAGACGACACCGAACAGGGACTGATCGGCACCACCCTGGCTTCGCAGCTCGGCGTGAAGATCGGTGACACCGTCACGCTTGGCAAGACCATCTCCACCGGCGAACGCAATCAGGTGAAGGTGAAGATCACCGGCATCTACGATTCGGGCGATTCCGACAACAACGGCATGTACATTCCGTCCATCGTGGCGCAGACGCTGGCGAATCTGCCCGACTCGATCGACAAGATCGAAGTCAAGGCGCTGACTACGCCTGACAACGATCTGGCGCGCAAGGCGTCGAAAAACCCGAATGCGCTTACGCAAGACGAGTGGGAGACATGGTACTGCACCGCATATCCGTCATCCATCGCCTATCAGATCGAAGAGGTGATTCCGGGGTCGGTGGCCAAGCAGGTGCGTCAGGTCGCCGCATTGCAGGGCGATGTGCTTCAGAAAACGCAGGCGGTGATGGTGCTGATGACCGTGCTGTCGCTGGTTGCGGCCGCGATTGCCGTGGCGAATCTGATGGCCGCCTCGATTGGCGAACGTGGCTCCGAACTTGCTTTGATGAAGGCGATCGGTGCGACGGATGGTGCGGTTTCCCGCCTGATGCTCGCCGAAACCGCCGTGATTTCGCTGGTCGGCGCGCTGGTCGGCGCGCTGCTTGGCTCCGGCGTGGCGCAGATCGTCGGACACGTGGTGTTCGGCTCCGGCATTACGATGCGTCCGATGGTGTTCGTACTGGTGTTCGTGCTGCTTGCCGTCACCGTGCTCATCGCCTCGTTCTCGTCGATTCGTTCGATTCTGAACCTGAAGCCTGCGGAGGTGCTCCATGGCCGCTGATCGTAGGAAACATGAAATGACCAATCGCAAGATGTTCTTCGCCATGCTGTGGGGTGCGGTGTTCCGTCGCCGTTCGCGTGCGGTGATGGCCGTGATCGCATCGCTGGTAGGTGCGGCCACGCTGTTCTGCCTGGCTTCCGTGTGCATTGCCGTACCTCAGCAGATGAACGAGGAGATGCGCGCATATGGCGCGAACCTCATCGTCACCCCTGCCGATGCGACCTCGAAATCCGAAGGTATCAGCACGGCCACCATCACCAACGTGACCGCGCTCGTAACGGCCGAACACAGCGCGAAATCCGCCGCCTATCGTTACGAAAGCGTGCGCATCAACTCCGCACCGTATACGTTGGCCGGCGTCAATCCCAAGGCCGTGCAGACGCTGAACCGCCACTGGAACGTGACCGGTGACTGGCCGAGCGAGGGCAACGTGATGGTGGGCCGCGATGTGGCCGACGCACTCGGGGTGCATATCGGTTCGCGTATCACCATCGGCTACCGTGCCTCCGACAATTCGGCCGCGTCCTCCGCATCAGGATCGTCCGATTCTGGAGAATCGGACAACCAAAGCGACGAAAACGGGTCCCAGATGTCCGATTCTGGAGAATCGGACAATCAGACGGTGGGCAAACTGGGGCAGACCGAATCCCAAGTCAAGGAAAACGGCCGCGTCTCATCCGACATCATGAACAATGAAGGTACCGAATTCCGCGTGGCCGGCATCGTCGATACCGGCGGCAACGAGGATTCCATCGTGTACGCCACCACCGCTGATGTGGCCAAACTGGCCGGCTCCAAGCGTGGCGCCGACGTGGTCGAATATTCCGTGAACGCCATGGGCGATGACCTGAACGCCATCGTCAAAACCCTCAACGCCAACCCGAACACCGGCGTGAAGGCGCAGACCGTCACCAAAATCACCTCGTCCGATACTCGCATCATCACCATGCTGCAGACACTGTTCTGGATCGTATCGCTTGTCGTGCTGGTGCTGACGCTGGTCGGCGTGGGAACCACCATCAGCTCCATCGTGAGTCAGCGGCGCAACGAAATCGGCCTACGCAAGGCCTTGGGCGCATCATCGCAGGCAATCGGCACCGAATTCTACGTGGAATCCGCCATCTATGGGCTCATCGGCGGTCTGTTCGGCACGGCCATCGGCTATGCGCTGGCCCGTGTGCTGTGCGTCACCGTATTCGAACGTGCCATCGGCTTTAATTGGCTGTTGGGCCTCGCATCGCTCGTGTTGAGCATGCTGATCGCTGTCGTCGCGTCCATTCCGCCGGTCCGCCGCGCAACTCGTATTGACCCCGCCATCGTTTTGAGGGAGGAATAATCATGGGCTCCGAAAACATCCTGCTTGAGCTTGACCACATCTCCAAGATCTACGGCGACCTGCATGCCGTCGACGACCTGAATCTGACCGTGCCGGAAGGCGAATGGCTGGCGATCGTCGGCTCGTCCGGTTCCGGCAAGACCACGCTGATGAACATGATCGGCTGCATGGATACGCCGTCCAAGGGCTCCGTGATGCTTGAAGGCCGCAAACTTGAGGATCTGAATGCCAAGCAGCTCGCCGACGTGCGCAAGAACATGATTGGGCTCGTGTTCCAGAAATTCTATCTCGTGCCTCATTTGACGGCTGCGGAGAACGTGATGGTCGCGCAGTACTATCATTCCGTAGTCGATGAGAAGCAGGCCTTGGAGGCGTTGGAACGCGTAGGATTGAAGGATCGCGCACACCATCTGCCGGGGCAGCTTTCCGGCGGCGAGCAGCAGCGCGTGTGCATCGCCCGAGCGCTGATCAACTGCCCGAAGCTGATTCTCGCCGACGAACCGACCGGCAATCTGGATGAGAAAAACGAGAAGATCGTGCTTGACCTGTTCCGTCAGCTGCATGAGCAGGGCACTACGATCATCGTCGTCACGCATGATGCGCTCGTCGCCTCCTGCGCGCAGCGAGAAATCATGCTCAACCACGGTGTGCTCATCGGCGAAAAGTGGAATGATGAAGCGGCAAGGCAAGCGTACGAGGCGGCCGGCGGCGAGCCCGCCTCCACCGGCTCGACCGCCGAGGGCGCGCAGACCGGCGAAACCGCCATCGAATTCGCCGATCCCACCAAAGCCGCCAAAACCGGAGCTACGGAGTGATCCAATCCAACGGAGTGACTGAGTGACTATGACTGACGAGAAATCGACTGCTGTGAAAGTGATCGTCCTGACCGCGGCGAGCCTTGCGTTGCTTTCGGCCTGTGGCGAGCCGAAAGCAACGCCGATGGACGACGAGTATGCCGGCAACTCCGGCGAAAGCGTCGAATCGCAGGAAGACAAGTCCAAAACCGACGGTAAGGCCACCGACAACTCCTCCAACGACGATGATTCCGTCAAAAATCATGCCGACGACTCGAATTCCACGAAGTCCGACAAGAAAGACACCGGCAATTACGCCGACGGCACCTATTCGATTAACGGCCAATACGGTCCGGTCGGCGAAGACACCATCGATGTGCATCTGACCGTCAAGGATCAGAACGTGACCGATGTGAGCATAGTCGGCCATCCGTTCACGTCCATCTCCAAAAAGCATCAGGACGCCTTCGCCAAGGCCGTGCCGGATGCCGTGGTGGGCAAGCCTCTGAAAGACCTCAAAATCGACAAGATCGCGGGCGCCAGCTGGACCACCGAGGCCTTCAACAAGGCCCTCGAGGTGGCTCGGCAGGAGGCTTCCATCCAGTAATGGTTTCATCATTCGATTTGTGAACTGTTTCTTTACCAGCGGAGAAATACCGGATTTCTGTTTGGCGATGTAACGCCTAGCACATATCGTCTTCGGCCCTATCGCATTGTGTGATGCAACGTGGCATGTGAGGCTTCCATGTGCGATAATGCTTATGTCTGAAGGTCTGTTCCGGCAACAATGCAGCGTTGAAGGGACAGGAAATGAATAATGGCTTAGACCATAAAGCCACGTTGAAAGATATAGCGACGAAGGTGGGGGTGTCGGTGACGGCCGCATCCTTGGTTTTGAACAACCGCAGGGTGCGCATCTCAAGAGAAAAACGCGATCGTATCCTGCAGGTTGCAAAGCAACTGGACTATCGTCCCAATCAGGTTGCCCGTAATCTTGCAGCGGGTGAATCGAGACTGATTGCGCTGATTGTGCCGAGCATAGAGAATCTATTCTTTGCATCGTTGGCGAAACGGCTTGAATGTGAATGCGCGAATGATGGCTACTCTCTCGTCGTAGCGGTTTCGGAAGAATCGCGTGCCAAAGAGCATGCGGTAATGAATCGATTATCGGCTCTCGGGGTAGATGGTGTATTTTTAGTCGCTGCCCGTGAATCTTACGAAGCGGAGCGCGAGCTTCGCAAGGATGCGGAGCGTGTAATGTGCCCTGTGGTGTTGATGGATCGACTGTTTTCAAGCTCGTGGTGTGACGGTCTGGCTTTTGATGGCTACCTTGGTGGCAGACAGGCCTCACAGCGCTTGGTCGATGCAGGGCATCGTCGGATTGGATGCGTAACGGATGAAGCTGACGGGGAAGGGCTTGGAGTGCGTACACGAGGTTTTGTGGATGTACTCCAGGAATCAGGAATTGGATTCGATCCAGCATTGTGGGTGAGAGGAGACTATCGTTTTAGCAGCGGTTACATGGCGGCGGACAGACTCATCGATATGGGTGTGACGGCTGTGTTCTGTGGCAATGACTTGATGGCTGCTGGATTTATACAGCGTGTGACGGAACGAGGGCTATGCGTGCCAGCGGATATATCGGTGGTGGGTTTCGATGATGTCTTGGAGTACTACGGTCTGTTTCGCGCAGTAACTAGTGTGGCGCAAGACATCAGCCAATTAGCGAAACGCGGATGGGGCAAGATGCGCGAATACATCGAGTTATTGGATTCCGATGATGTTGGCGGTTGTCCGTGGCTGGAAAATCACCATGCCGAATTATTGAAACCGCATCTTGTGGAACACGGAACCATAAGCGACATCGCAATGTGATGGATGGTCGTAATTTCCTGGAATTGATCAATCGGGCGCGAGTCGATATCCGCTTCGTTTTGTTTCAAAGCAAAGGGGATATGTTGCGGCGGGTAGGGTTTCCTGTGACACGCCTGAAATAATGCGGAAGTTGAGAATCCGGAAGCAGTGCATTATAGTTGTGGTAACGTTACCGCATTGAAATGGTAAAGGAGCTGAATTAGATGAGGTAACGTTACCGCATTGGTGTAACTTAATATATGCAAAGAATATGCAAGATTGGGTTATCTGATGGGTGAAAGTGGCAGACCTGATTCATTCGACAACGTCGAAGTTCCGAATGAATTTTGCGGAACGCAATGGAGGCGTCCAAGTCGTCCGCAGTCAGACATACATAAAAGAGGCGGCAATTGATCTCATCCATCCCAATGAGGAGGGGTTCCGGAAGCGAGACTGGCAAGCCGCACATGGTATTCTCACAGTTGAGAGGAGGTGTTATGGCGTACGTTACGATTCGCGACGTGGCGCGGCGCGCAGGTATTTCTGTATCTACGGTGTCATGAGCGCTCAACGGCAATGGCAGGATATCCGCCGAGACCAAGCATGCGGTCGAGAAGGCGATGGAAGAGCTCCACTACATTCCCGACTCACGTGCTCGGGCCATGCGATCATCGTCCACGAAGACCGTCGGGCTGCTTGTTCCCGATATTCGAAACGGATACTTTGCGGATCTGGCGTATGCGATTCAAGACACTCTATCTAAAGCGGGATATTGCACATTCATCGGAACATCGTCCGAGAATGTGAGACAGCAGGATGTTTTCATCACGAACATGCTGTCGCAGCATATCGATGGGGCGATTATTGTGCCTCAGGGTGAGATGTCGGAGGCATTGCAACGTCTGTTGCGTAGACAATTGCCGGTGGTATTTGTGGACCGTCGCGCGGATGAGCTCGACATGGTGCCTTTAGTGGATTCCGACCCGTTCCCCGGGATGGAATCCGCATTAAGAGACATTCAAGAGCAGGGGCATTCCAAGGTTGGATATGTCTCAGGTCCGATTTTGGATTCGCCTACTTTGCGAGAGCGTGAGCTTGCTTTCCGTGATTGCGGAACACGTTTATTCGGCGAAGAGAATGTCTTCGTTGAATCTACCAGTTTTGACCAGTCCTCTTGTGTCTCAGTGATACGCCGCATGCTGTCGTCCGGCGTGACGTCGATGGTGTTTGGCTATTCGCCTGATACCGTACGTGCCATTGCCATGATGAATGGCGTGGGGGGTGTGCTGGAAAGTGGAATGTCATTTATTTCATTTGATGACATTGAGCTATTCCGATTGACGACGCCGCAAGTGTCCGTGATTTCTCAGCAAGTGCAAAGACTGGGTTGTTTAGGCGCGGAAACCTTCCTTGACATGGTTCAAGGAGGTCACCCGCGATCCCGGCGAGTGGAGACAATCTATATTCAGAGAGGATCTGTCGAGTCTGTCCGATGAGGGACAGGAGACGCAACTGATTGCGGGCGCGAGTCTGCGATTCTGATCAACAACATCAATACATGCCGCTTGGGCCTGTTTCAGCAGACCCAAGGAATAAGTGCATCTTGGTGCGGTAACGTTGCCGCACCCGTAGGGAAAGCGAGAGAATATGACGCAACTATCTCTTGTCGGTGTCTCCAAGATATTTGGAAGCACCAAGGTAGTGAACAATGTCTCGGTCAAAGTGGAACCGGGTAAAGTCCATGTACTTCTCGGTGAGAACGGTGCCGGCAAATCTACCGTCATCAAAATGATGAGCGGCATCTACCAACCTGATGAAGGCCATATTGAGATTGACGGCAAAGAAGTACGTATTCCCAATGTTGATACCGCCCGTAAATTCGGCATTGCAGTTATTCATCAGGAGCTCAACCTTGTTCCGCAATTGTCCATTATGGAGAATTTATTCCTTGGCACACTGCCGAACAAAGCGGGTTTTGTCGATCGCAAAACCATGGCTGAAAAAGCCAGAAAAGCCATCAAGCTCATTGGGTTGGAAGAAGACGTGCACACTGCGATGGGTGAATTAGGTGTGGCCCGTCAGCAGATGGTGGAAATCGCAAAAGCTCTGATGCAGGATGCATCGATTCTGATTCTGGATGAACCGACTGCCGCGCTGACCCGCAGGGAATGTGACCAGTTGTTCGCCATCATGGATGAGCTGAAGGCGAAAGGCGTAGGTATGGTCTTCATCTCCCACCATCTTGACGAAATAGCCCGTGTGGGAGACGTGGTTTCGGTGCTGCGAGATGGTCAATACATCGATACGGTTCCAGCGTCTACCAGTGAGGATGAACTTGTCAAGCTTATGGTCGGCCGTGACATTACCAACCAGTTTCCACGCATCGCGCAGGAGCCGGGCGAGGTACTGCTTGATGTAAAAGAGCTGACTCGTGAAGGTGCGCTCGATAAAGTGTCACTGCAAGTGCATGCCGGCGAGGTTGTGGGATTGGCTGGCCTGGTTGGTGCAGGGCGAACTGAAGTTATTCGTGCGATTTTCGGTGCGGATTCATATGATTCTGGCTCCGTCAGCGTGTGCGGAAAAAAGCTGCAGAAGAAGTCCATTGCTCAGTCCATTGAGGCTGGTCTGGGCCTGGTGCCGGAAGATCGTCGTACGCAAGGTCTAATTCTGGATGCCTCGGTGGCTGAAAATCTCGGCTTGGCGACTATGTTGTCTACTGCAAAATGCGGATTCGCCGATCTCGCAGGGCAACGCAGGCGTGAGAACGAGACCGCCCAAAAACTACGTATCAGAATGGCCAACGTCAATCAAACCGCAGGGTCGTTATCAGGCGGTAATCAGCAGAAAATAGTGTTCGGCAAATGGTCCATGGCCAACGTCAAAGTGCTGCTGCTTGATGAACCAACCAGAGGCGTCGATGTTGGTGCCCGTGTTGAAATCTACGACCTTATCAATGAAATTACCGCCAATGGAGGCGCGGTGCTTATGGCATCCTCGGATCTACCAGAGGTGCTTGGCATGTCGGACAAGGTCCTGGTAATGAGCGAAGGCCGTATTACAGGCCATATGCCC
The DNA here is from genome assembly GCF_000513015.1 of Bifidobacterium sp. MSTE12. Taxonomy (NCBI): domain Bacteria; kingdom Bacillati; phylum Actinomycetota; class Actinomycetes; order Bifidobacteriales; family Bifidobacteriaceae; genus Bifidobacterium; species Bifidobacterium sp. MSTE12. The sequence goes on from NZ_AZYA01000035.1 coordinate 43,482, forward strand.
GCTAGTAAGGCCACGCAGGAAAAGGTAATGGCACTCGCGGTCTCCCATATGGATGACGAAAACGACAACGAACACTGATCGGATTAAGGAGAATACAAATGACCAATGCAGACAAGAAACTCGGTTATGATTCCGGAGACAAGACCACGGTCGCTCGCATCAAGACATTTGCCTCACAAAATGGTGCGCTAATCGGTCTGATTATCCTGTGTATCGCCTTGTCCATTGTGGCTCCGGCGTTTCTCAGCGCCTCGAATCTCATGAACGTCGGTATCCAGGCGGCAACCGTCGCCATTCTTGCCTTCGGGCAGACATTTGTGATTGTTGCTGCGGGCATCGATCTGTCGGTCGGTGCGACAGCGGCTGTCGCCAGCATGCTGGTTGCTTACACAGGTGCCAACATGGGACTTCCTGCAGGCGTGACCATCATTGTCGGTCTGCTGGCAGGTGCAGTATTCGGCGCCTTATCCGGTATGATGAATGCGTTCCTGAGGTTACCTTCCTTTATCGCTACACTGGCCATGATGTCCGTGGCTCGCGGCTTGACCTTGGTCATCTCTGATGGACGTCCTATCTCCACCTCCGGCATGGTCAACTTCTTCGGCGGCACCATCATTGGTATTCCGGTTCCAATCATCATGATGGTCATCATGGGCATCATTGCCTCCGTTATCCTGAACTTCACCACTATTGGTCGTTCTATGTATGCAGTTGGCGGCAACATGGAGGCTTCTAGGCTTTCAGGCATTTCCGTGCATAAAACGCAGATTATGGTGTTTGTGCTCTCCGGCATCTTCGCGGCTGTGGCTGGCTTGGTCATTGCAGGCCGTCTGCATTCCGCCCAGCCGCAGGCGGCAGATGGATATGAGATGGACGCCATTGCTTCCGTTGTCATCGGCGGTGCGTCCCTTTCTGGAGGCAAAGGTAAGGTTTCCGGCACTTTCATCGGTGCCATTTTGCTGGCCGTCATTCGTAACGGTTTGAATATATTAAATGTCTCTTCCTTCTGGCAGAAGGTTGTTATCGGCCTAGTCATTGCTTTCGCGGTCAGCTTCGATACTTTGCGTCGCAAGGTCGATGCTCACTGATGCAACTCTGCTTTCCTCAAATCTCCATCGCGTGATTGCTCTCTAAATTGCGTGCTCCTTGCTCCGACCCCAAAAACATAACTGAAACGAACCTAATCCAACCAAATTTGGAAAAGAAAGAAGAAAGACCATGCTTAACCCGTGTTTTAAGAAAACCATCCGCGCAGCAGTTGCTGTTGCCTGTGCGGCTACGTTGGCGATCGGTGCGAGTGCTTGCGGCGCATCCAACTCCGGCAACGGTTCCGACAAGGTGGCTTTGTTGATCTCTACCCTGAACAATCCGTTCTTCGTTGATCTGCGGGACGGTGCTCAAGCTGAGGCGAATAAGCTAGGTGTGAATCTGTTGGTGTCCGATGCGCAAAACGATTCCGCAACGCAACAGAATCAAGCGCAGAACGCCCAGTCTCAAGGCGCCAAAGCAGTCATCATTAATCCGGTCGATTCCGACGCTGCGTCTCCAGCCGTGGCTCCGTTGCTGTCCGCCAATCTGCCTGTTATTTCTGTTGACCGCTCCGTCACGGGCGAGGATGTGACTGCGCACATCGCATCCGACAATGTGGCGGGTGGTGCTCAGGCTGCCGATGAGTTGGCGAAAGCCATTGGAGAAAAAGGAGACATCATCATCCTGCAGGGCACCCCTGGAGCGGCCTCCACTCGTGACCGAGGTGATGGATTCAAGAAAGAAATCAAGAAATATGCCGGCATTAAGGTGGTTGCTGAACAGACGGCCAACTTTGATCGTTCCGAAGCACTCGATGTCACCAGTAACTTGATGCAGGCCAATCCTAATATCGTCGGAGTCTATGCAGAGAACGATGAAATGGCCCTAGGCGCGATTCAAGCTCTTGGCTCCAAGGCCGGTACGGACGTGAAGATTGTCGGTTTTGATGGAACTGATGACGGTCTGAAGGCCATCTCTTCCGGCACCTTGACCGGTACCATTGCGCAGCAGCCGAAGGAGCTCGGCAAGCAGGCAGTACAGGCGGCAGTCAAGGCGATCAAAGGCGAGAAAGTCGATAAACCCCAGTCGATTGAAGTCAAAACCGTCACCAAGGAGAATGTCGCGGATTTCCAGTGACTGGATTTGACACAACAGGCTGAGGTGAAGATGCCTCTGCCCCCATGGCATGCGGAATGCGTTGAGGGAAAACGCAGCCAAGAATGGATTCCATTTCGCAATCCGCATGCCAACACTACGAAAGGATAGCCGATATGCTTACTCATGGAATACTGAATGCACAACTCTCAGCTGCGCTTGCGGGATTACGGCACAAGGATGTGTTCGTCGTTTCCGATTGTGGTCTTCCTGTGCCGCAGGGTATTGAAGTCATTGACTTGGCGGTGGTATTCGGTGTGCCTCGCTTCGAAGAAGTGCTGGAAGCGCTACGGCCGCAGCTTGTATTAGAGGAGGGTCTGATGGCTGAAGAGGCTCGAGGCGAACAGGCCGAACGATGGGTCAAAGATCACTTCAATGTACCTTTGTCTTATGTGCCGCATGACGGTTCGGGGGGATTTAAGTCCCATATCAAGAATGCGAAGTTTGTCGTTCGCACAGGTGAAACCACCTCGTACGCCAATGTGATTTTCCGATGCGGCGTGCCATTCTAGAAATCCGATGCATATGGCAGTTGCTTCATTACGGATAACCTGATTTACCGGAAATCAAAATTACCGTTAATGATGGTTCAGGCTGCCTCCGGCAGTCTGAACCATCGACGCATTTTCACGACTCATGCCTTTACAAACGGCCAGATGAGCGTGGCCATACGCTCCGACCAAGGAACGTCTGAGTCGGAGTCCTTATACAGCGCCTTACAGGTGAGCATGGAGCCCAGTATGGTGCTGAACAGGAATTTCGTATCCAGTCCACGGCGGAAGGCTTCGCTTGCCACACCGCGCTCGACGAACGTCGCAAAACGTTGCTCCGCCGGCGTGATTACCTGATCGGCGATCGTCTTCAACGAATCGTTGTCGGACGAGAGCACCACGCCGACCGCTTTCAGACCGATCTCGCTGTCGAAGCAGTTCTGGATACGTTCCAACATGGCCTGCAGGCCGGAACGAGACGGCTGCAAATCGCTGAAATCCGGCAATCCCGCAACTTCCAGCTGAATGCGTTGCAACAGGTCATCGGCGTTTTTGTAGCGTCGGTAAATCGTCGTCTTGGCTACGCCGGAACGGCGGGCGACCTCCTCAATCGTAACGGCCGCAACGCCTTTGGAAATCATGATCTCCAAAGTGGCCCTCATGATCTTGCGATCGGTCTGCTCACGTAACTGCTCGCGTCGGCCCTGAATCTTCTGCACGGCTCCTTGCACCGCCGTCTCGACCACGCTTGCCGGCGAAGCGGCAGGGGAGACAGTCGGCGGCACACCGGTGTTCATTAATCCATTCATCACATGATCACCTTCGTGCTTTCCACCTTTGCGATATACCATTTGTTGAACTTCATCATCGGAATGCGTAGCAGCAGGCCGATGAGCAATAGCGGTGGGATGAACAGCGCCAGCGCGCCGATCGACGTCCAGAAATCATTGTTGTATATGCCGGCGATGGCCGCACGCATGGCCGTGACCGAATGCGTGACCGGTAGGAACGGACTGATGTCGGAGATGATGCGCGGCATGACGGCCAGCGGATACGCGCCGTTCGAACCGGAGATCTGCATGATGAGGAACAGTACGCCGATGGCTTTGCCCACGTTACCGAAACTCGCCACCATCGTATATGCAAAGAACGAGTAGATCAGTGCGGAAATCCAGCCGGAAACCATGAATAGCCACGGGTGCACGGCCTGCACATGCATGAATAGCAGACTGCCGCCAAGCGAGAACGTGGCCTGCATGAGTGCGATCACCGCGAATACGAGGTAGTGGCCGAAGAACAGCTGGTGTGGTTTCGGGTTGCCCAGTGCCATGCGGGTTTTGCGGGACACGGAGGTCTTCAAGGTCACGGCCATGAGCAGTGAACCCACCCACAACGTCACGAATGTGTACAGTGGGGCGAGCTGCGAGCCGAAATTCTTCACCGGGAACACGGCGGTGCGCTTCACCTTGACAGGGGCCGCGAGCGTGGTGGCCAGCGAGTCGGTGTTCTTGCCCAGCACGTCCTTGACCATGCTCATGTCGCCGCTGTTCAGCGCGTCGGACAGCGTGGCATTGAATGTAGAAAGCTTGTTACCGGCCGTGGTGAGGCTGTCGGCGGTGGAGTCCAACACCTCACGGATGGTGGTCAGCTGCTTGTCCGCACTCGACGTGGTCTTGTTAAGGTCGCCGAGTGCGCTCTTAAGATTGGCGGCACTCGCGTTGAGTGCGCTCGAAGCGGTGTTTACGGAGCTGCCGATTTCGTTGAGCTGCGGCTTGAGATTCGTGTCGAAATCGGAGTGCACGGCATTGATCGAGGCCTTCGCCTGCGTGGCGAGATCCTTGATGGCGGCTTGGCTTTCCTTGGAATCGCTGATGCCGTCGTCGATATGCTGCGCTGCATCGGTAAGTGTGGCTGCGAGTGTCTTCTGCATATCGATGGCATTGTTCAGCTTGCTGATGGATGCCTCGAATTTGCCGATGATCGCCGTCAGCGTCTTCTTCTCCAAATCGGTCAGCGAGGTATCGGTGTCGAGCTTGTTCTGCAGATCATCGTGGGTTTTCTGCAGATCGTCGACGATGTGCTGGTATTGCGCGGTCTGGTTGGTCACGTTGGATGCCTGATTGCGTAACGCGGTCGCGGTATCGCCCGCCTGCGTACTCACATTGGCGAACAATGAGTCGACTTCGTCTCCCACCGCGGCGAAGCTTTCGCCGGACTGCTTGATGGCGGTGCTGAGTGCTTCGGTGGAGGTGTTCAGCGCACCGGATAGGTCGGTCACGCTGCCGGAAGCCGATTTCAGCTGTTTGCCGGCGGTTTTCGCGCTGGATGCGGCCTGTTGGATCAGGGTTCCGGAGCTGTCGAGCAGGGTTTGTGCGCTGCCGGTCAATGAGCTGAAGGTCTTGAGTGATGAGGCGGTCTGCGTGAGTCCGGCCGCGAAATCGCTGATGTTCGAGCTGAACTGTTGCAGTTGGTTCTTTGCCTCGGGCTTGTCGAGCTGATCGGATAGCTGCGTGGCGAGGTCCAGCGCCGTTTCGGTGAGTGTCTTCGAGAACATCTCGTTGATCTCCGCCGACACGGTGTCGGCGCCCTGACCGGTCACCTTTGGCGCGAGTGCGTTCTTTTTCTCATTGTTGTAGTAGGTGAGCTCCGCATGCTTGGAATCCTTGGAGAAGAAGGTCATCATGCGCTTGCTGAAATCCTTCGGAATGATGACGGCGGCATAGTATTTGCCGGATTTCGTGCCATCGATGGCCTCCTCTTTGGAGGTGAAGGTCCAGTCGAGCTGGCTGTTGGCGCGCAGGGTGTTGACCACCTGATCGCCCACGTTGATCTTGACGGGAATCAGATCGCTTTTGTAGCCGGCATCGACGTTCGCGACGGCGAATTTGAGATTGCCGGTATTGGAGAACGGATCCCAGCTGGCGGCCACGTTGAACCAAGTGAACAGCGCGGGCAGCACGGTCAGGCCGATGACGATGATTACGGACACGACGTTGCTGGTGAGGCGCTTGACGTCGCCTACGAACAGCTTCCAGATTGCCTTCATGCGTTGTCCTTTTCGTTCTTCGTGCGGTGGTGCTTGGCGGCCTTGCGCGTCAGTTTGGCCTTGCGTTCCTCCAGGGCGCGCTTCTTACGGCGAATGCGGGCCTTCTGGCGTTCCATGAGCATGCCTTGGATGGCTTCGTCGCTCAAGGAACCGAGCTCCACCTGACGGCGCATGCTGTCGCGCATGTATTCGATGACCATCAGGAACCCGATGATAAGCAACACCCAGATGATCCATGTGGCCAGTGCTACCAGTTTCGTGCCATTGGTCAGCGAGAATACGGTGGCCAGAATGGTCGGCACGATGAAGCCCGCAATCAGTGCGCCGCGCTTAAGCTTCGGGTACAGTTCGGTGAACCGGCTCGCACGGTACTCGATGGCCTCGCGGTAGCCGCCCTTGTCGGACAGGACGTGGATGATCTGCGACACGTTATAGCCACGATTCTCCACCATCGGCCGCTCGCCGATGATCATGTCGCTTTCCTCGATCTCGCGAGCGAACAGGCGGTTCAGATTGGTCAGCAGCGGGCGGATCACAATGCCGATGAAGAAGGCGATCGCCACGAACAGCAGCATCACGCCGACCATCTTCAGCCAATGCCCGTCATAGAAGCCGGCGATCGTCTCGCGGAAGGCGTCGATGGTATAGCGGAACGGGATGAATGGGTAGACCGCGCGGAAGAATCGCGGCATCATATCGATCGGGTATAGGCCGGAACCTCCCGGAATCAGCAGAATCGCGAGCAGAATGCACATGCCCTTGCCAACGTGCATGAAGGTAGTCGACAACGCGTAGGTGATGCTCAGGAACGTAAGCGACGTCAATGTGCCGGTCAGTATGAACATGAACGGGTTGACCGCCTGCACGCCGATGATCAGGTCGCCGATTGCGCATAGTGCGCCTTGGATGGCGGCCGGAATGGCGAGCAGCAGGAAGCGGCCGAGATACTTCTCGGTGGTGGTCAGATCGAGATCTTCAAGGTCGTCGTCATCCACTTCGAGCTTCATGATCACCATGTAAGCGAACGCACCCACCCATAGCGAGAGGGTGTTGAACATCGGTGCCATGCCGGAGCCGTACGTGTTCACCGGGTAGATGTTCTTCGTCTTGATCACGGTGGGGGACTGCATGAAATCAGCGATTTTCGTGACGTCCAGGCCATCTTCGCCGATGAGGTCGTTCAGCAGGCTCGCGCCCGACAGTGCGTTCAGATCGGTGGATAGCTGGCTCAGCTTGTTCTCGATGGTCTGCAGTTGCTCATCGGTGTCCTTAAGCATGGAACGCGTGTCGGCGGAGACCCGCTCAAGCTGGTCGAGTACGGACGAGGTCTGTTGCGTCAGGAAATTCTGGCTGGTCACGGTGCCGGAAAGGGTTCCGGCGGTCGCGGCGAGCGAGCTCAGGCCGCTGTTGAGTTGGGGCAGCGCACTCGAATTGATGGCGTTGCGTGCGTCCGTGGCGGAGTTCAGCGTGGACTGCGTGGAGGTGTTGAACTGGTTCGACAGTTTCGTGGTGCCGGCCACCGTGTTCTTGGTGTCGGTATTGAGCTGATTGAGGTCGTTGAGCGTATTCGCCGACTGTCGGTTACGTGATTGCAGGTCGCTGATGATCTGCTGATACTGCTTGTTCAGTTCGGGGCTGACATTGGAGATGTCGATCTTCTGTAGGCTGTCGAGCACTTTCGCATTGTCGCTGTTGACCTTCTGCATGGTGCCGATGGCGCTGCCGGCGTAGCCGTTGGCCGCCGCCAGACCGCTGGTCACCGTGTTGACGCTGGTGTTCGTCTGCGTGGACAGTTGCGAGAGCAGCGCCGAGCCTTGGTCAAGCGAGGCCGATGCGGTCGATGAGAAGGTGTTGATGCGGGTCTGCGTATCGGTGATCAGATTGGCGGTGCCGGACAGCCCTTTGCCGGCGCTCGCGGCGGCGGTCTGTACGTCGTGCAACGCGGCGCGTGCGGCCTGAATCTGATCGGGGGTGTTGGCCAGGTTGGCGCTGAGATCGCTGATGGTGGTGCGAATCTTCTCTACGTTCCGCTGTGTCTTGTCAAGTTCGGCAACGGCTTCGCTGGTCACGTTGTCGGTCTGTGTCGTGATGGTATCGCTTACCGAGTTCACGGTTTTGGAGAGCACTTCGCTCACAGTGGAAACGAAGGTGCTGTTCACGGTGCGATCCACGGTGGTGGTTCCCGAATCAGTGACCTTCGGTACGAAGGCGCTGGCCTTCTCATTCACGTAGTACTCGAGGGTCGGACGTTCGGAATTGCCGGTGATCACGCCCGCGAGGTCTTCGCTGAAGTCCTTGGGAATGATGATGGCCGCATAGCAATCGCCCGACTGCACGGCCTCCATGGCCTTGGCCTTGCTCATGAACTGCCAGCCGAGCTGATCGTTCTTCTTGAGCGTACTTTCAATCTGGTCGCCGAGATTCAGCTGGCCCAGCATGGCGTTGTCGGTGCCTTCGTCGACGTTCGCCACCGCCACCCTGATGTTGTTGGTGTTGCCGTATGGATCCCAGAATCCATAGATATTGAACCATGCATACAGCGGCGGAATGACGGTCAGGCCGGTCATGATGACCCACGCCGCGGGCACGCGAAGAATTCGCATGATGTCACGGTGCAGGATCTTCAGCACGTTGCTCATAGGAAGTGCTCCCTTTTGCCGGATCGCTCCGGTAGTGGCGGTGTTCACGACTGTCGCGTAGCGATACGCAATTCGTAGCGCTACGCTTCAAGTAGCGTAATACCATCTCCCGGACAATTCCGCTTCCCGTTCTCAGATACGGGCAGTGTCGTAGGAAATGCGGCGGAAAAGGGGGAAATCATTGTCAGCGAATGTTCAAAAATCTTCTAGAAACCTTCCTGACGGTTTCCAGAGATCGGCCAATCGGCTGTTGTTCAATACAACTAACGACGTCGCATAACCCAAGAACATCCACCTTCTCGTGAAAGGAACGATCATGGTTTATGCAGCTCATCATCCACGGCAAACGCATCGACCGGTCGGCAAAATCATCGCCATCGCGGCGGCCGTCTCGCTAGTCTCCGGTTTTGGTGCGGGCGCAGGCGTAGCCGCCATCGTGAAAGCGAGCGCAACCAGTCAGCAATCCGTCATGTCTTTGGTAGGGCAGGGAGGCGGCGCCGACACCATGAGCTACGACTACACCGGCAGCTATTCCGGGGCTCTCACCGCCGACGGCAAGTCGGTGGAGTCGAGTGGTGAAACGGTTTCCGCAACCAGCTCCGACCAGAACGCAGCCCTTGTGCAAAATGGCGGAACGTTGACCATCGCCAATGGCAAGCTGACCAAATCCGGCGACAGTGACAACGCCGACAACTGCAACTTCTACGGCACCAACTCCGCATTGCTGGCGGTGGGGGAGAAGTCGAAGGCCATCATCTCCGACTCTTCCATTGACGCGACGAGCTCCGGATCGAACGCCATCTTCTCCACCGATTCCGCATCCGTGCTGGCCAATAATGTCAACATCACCACGTCCGCGGCCAACTCGCGTGGCCTTGATGCCACTTATGGAGGCTCGATCATCGCCAATGCGATGACGATTTCGACCAAGGGCGACCACAGTGCGTCACTCGCCACCGATCGCGGCGGCGGATCGGTTTCCGTGACCGACTCCACGCTGAACACGGCCGGCAGTGGCTCCCCACTGCTGTACTCGACCGGCGATATTGAGGTTTCGGGCGTGACCGGTACGGCGAGCGGTTCGCAGATCGCCGGTATGGAGGGCCTGAACACCATCCTGATCAACAATTCGACGCTGGAAAGCACGAATACCGGCACCACCGGTTCCGATCCGGTGGCGAACGGCGTGATCATCTACCAGTCGACCTCCGGCGACGCGGAATCCTCGACCGGTCAACATGCCACCTTCCAGGCGAAGGACTCCACGTTGAAATCGGCGATCACCAGCGGATCGATGTTCTATTTCACCAACACCACAGCCGACGTGGTGCTCTCGAACACCGATCTGGACTTCGACTCGGACGCGGCGAACCTGATCATGGCGGCCGGCAACGATTCGAATAACTGGGGTACCGCAGGCTCGAACGGTGCGACGGTGAACTTCACCGGGCGTTCGCAGACGTTGAAGGGCAAGGTGAGCGCCGACACCATTTCGAGCGTGACGCTCAACCTGCTGGAAGGCTCCACGTGGACGGGTTCCGCTGAAATCACTGAGAATTCCGCCGGTTCGACTTCGGACGCTCCGATCACCGTGAATGTTGACGGCACTTCGACGTGGGTGGTCACGGCCGACACGACCGTCTCCGCCCTGAACGTGGCCGATGGCGGCAAGGTGGTGGACTCCTCCGGCAAAACCGTCACCATCAAGGCCAACGGCAAAACCGTGGTCTCCGGCGACAGTGACCTGACCGTCACGGTCACCGGCTCCTACGGCACCACCGTCGAGGCCGGTTCCGACACCGAACTCAGCTCGGATGTGACTGACCGCACGGCATTCGACAAGCAATTCGGCACCAGCACCTCTTGGTCCTTCTGATCCCCACGGCAAACCCAATATCCAACATCACTGCAATAGCACTCAAAGGAGTACATCATGACTAACTTCGATTTCGATACCAGGAACACCCAGAACCAGCAGCAGAACACCGACGGGCAGCCGACCCAGACCATGCCCGAACAGCAGGGTACGCAGGCTTCGCAGCCCGCTCAGCAATATTATGCGCCGCCCACCCAGCCGGCGCAGCCTGTTCCGGATTCGTTCAATGGTCCGGTTGCCGCGAAGTCCAATACCAAGCTCGGTGGCAAGGTCATCGGCGTCGTGGCGGGCATAAGCCTCCTGTGCGGTCTGGTCGGTGGCGTCGGCGGTGCCTTCGCCGTGAATGCGCTGTCCGGTTCCAATGAGCCGCAGATGAGCCAGCAAGGTGGCCCGAGCCAGGGCGGCCCGGGGCAGATGGGCGGCCAGTCCGGCAATGGCAATTCCCAGAATGGCAATGGCCAGATGGGTGAGCCTCCGAGCGGGCAGGGCGGCCAAAGCGGCTCTGATGGCCGGTCCGATTCCAATGGCAATTCCGGTAGCCAGTCCGACGGCTCCAGCTCCGGCAAGTCCAGTGGTTCGAACTCCAGCAGCAGCTATTCCGACGCCGACGATTCGGACACCATCGCCAGCTGACCGCATATGTCATGCTGAATGGGAACGCGCGGCGTTTTCCTCCTCGCGGTGAAGGTTTGCGCCTTCATCGCGAGGATTCTTTATGCTCCTAAAACGCTATCTGGCTGCCGTGTGAGCATCTTTGCCCATATGCCCCGATATCGGTTCCTGGGATTCGCTAAAAATAGCGGCCTATAGGAACCGATATCGGGGCATGTCATGTTTTTCGCTCACACGGCAGCCAGATAGCGTTTTAGGGGGTATGAGGTTTCATGTTTTCGGGCACTTGGCATTTTCCCTACGCGATATTACGCGTTTTTTGATAGCGTTGGCCCGGGAGGGTGCACATATGAACGAGCACGAAACAAGCGCGGCCATCGCCGACGAAACCGTTATCGACGCCATCGAAGGTGCGCAAGCCGTTGATGCGGTGACGGCCGATGAATCCAGCAACCCCGCCGATCGCCGCCTGCCGTTGATTTTCCGCATCTACGGCATCATCATGCTGGTCGAGGGTGTGGTCACGCTGCCGATCATCGTGCTTGCGGCCTTGTATGCGGTACGTGCCGTGATCGAAGGCCGTATGGCGGTCGACGCCATCAACCTCACCGTTATCCTGTCGGTCATTCATGCGGTCGTGCTGTTGGCCACCACGGCCTGTCTGGCGGTGTTCGGCGTGCTGCTGGTACTGAACAAACGGCGTCACGTGGCGCAGTGGACATACGTGATGATTCCGCTCACCCTCGCGGAGGGTCTCTTATCGTTGGCGTTGCAAGGTCTTGACGTCAATCTGATCGCTCCGGCCGTGCAGCTGGTCGTGTTGATTGCGTTGCATATCACCGCCGACCCGTCGCTGCGCGAGGAGCGCCGACTGCAGTTCGCCTTGCGCCGCATGGATGCGCGTAGTGAGTACGAGGATGCCGTGGCCGTGGGCATGGCCGGCCGGGATCTGACCGGCAAAGGCTACATTTCGCTGGACTTCTTCAATCTGTTCTGGCTATTCGTGGTCGGTTGCGTGTTCGGTCTGGCGATTGAGACCATCTACCATTTCATTCTGTTCGGCGAGTATCAGGATCGTGCCGGCTTCCTATGGGGGCCATTTTCGCCGATTTACGGCTTTGGCGCGGTGATCCTGACCGTGCTGTTGAATCACCTGTGGCGGTCCAATTGGCTGCTGATTTTCTGTGCCAGTGCGCTGATCGGCGGTGCCTTCGAATATTTCACCAGTTGGTTCATGGAAACGGCCTTCGGCATCACGGCGTGGAACTATACGGGTCAATGGCTGTCGATTGACGGCCGCACTTCCGGCAAGTACATGTTTTTCTGGGGGTTGCTCGGTCTGATATGGGTCAAGCTGATTTTGCCGAGATTGCTGGCGTTGATTCAGCGCATTCCGTGGAAGGTGCGTTATTCGTTGACGGCCGTATGCTTCGTGCTGCTGTTCGTCGACGGCGTAATGACGCTGATGGCATTGGACGCCTGGTATTCGCGCATGGCCGGCATCGCCCAGAATTCACCGGTCTCGCGGTTCTTTGCCACCTATTTCAATGATGCGTTCATGGTCGACCGTTTCCAGACCATGTCTATCGACCCGTCTTCCGCTGGCCGCATGTAGCCGTTGCCCCTTCCCCAGACGGGGGAGGGTTACGCTGTGGGCGTGACGGCATTAGGGGGTGCTTGCTATGCCGCGAAGCTTTGCGCCAGCTGTCGAATCAGATCCGGCCTATGCCCGCTCCAGGACGAGTTTGGCGAAATCACCACTGGAATCTGCTTGAATCCGGCGTCCTTGATCTGCTCGAACGTTGAGGGATTCTGCGTCAGGTCAATGGCCACATAGCGTACGCCCAGTTTTGCAAGCTCTTGCTCGGTGGCTTCGCACTGCGGGTTGCTCGGATTGGTGAAAACGGTTACGGTCATCGATTCCTCCCTATGCAAGCTGTACTGGCCACGTTCTTCGGTTGTGCTTGTTCGTCTGCAAACCACTATCTAGGATACACACTACCTGTAGTGGTGTGTCGCGCGTTTCACCACTGCATATAGTGGGGAATTCCCCAGATTGACGTCAGGTACGAACGTTTGTTCGAATGATTCCAGTCTATCCCAAAGCGTGGAATGTGACCCATCTCGCATGTCGCCAATCGAGTCCTCGCCCGTTCCTGAAGCGTGCGCAGGCCGCATCCGTCCATGCCGACCATTGCGGCTGGCGTATCCGTCGCGTCATCGTCCTACGGATTTTCCGCGCAGATGGATTGCCCGGTGGCCAATGCGAACGATCTTCCAGCCCTGAAATGGCATGAGGACACTCAACAACGAAAGGAACAGGAGCCGGAGATAGCGAATGAAATGCCACTGAGATACGGGTTAGTGCTTTCGGAATGACATTGCTACGCAACGAGATACGGGACAAGATGCGCAACGAAACGCGGGATAAGAACCTGTGCCCCCCCAGGGATTCGAACCCTGAACCCACGACTTAAAAGGACGCTGCTCTAACCGTTGAGCTAGAGGGGCAACAGTGACATAGTATACAGCACATTCGGACCAAACGCCACACGAATTGGCGATGCGCGGTGAATCTACCAGTGAATATATCGGGAATTCCGTCGTCACCCATCAAATCGGCCTAGAGTGAGGCATATGTCATGCACCACGATTCTTGTAGGCAAAAAGCCAGTTACGACGGCTCCACCATCATCGCCCGCGATGACGATTCCGGATCCGGCCGTTACGATCCGAAACGATTCGTCGCCATCGCGCCGGAGGTCTCGACCGACAATCTGTATTGGACGAACCGGCTGATTGCGGCGCTCGCCGATGCACATTTCTATGAGACCAGCAATGCGATTGAAGCATTCGCGGAGGCCGCTCGCACGTACGGTCATCGTTTGGTCGAACATGCGGATGCCGCCTTACGCAATATCGGCAAGGATTCAGACGATTCGGCCGTCGGCGATTCCGTGGCGGAGACAGCGGGGGAGCCGATTGCCGGGCGGCTGCAGGCGGCCAACGACGAGATGGCGGAATACTTGCGTACGCATGCCACGAAACTGCTCAACGACGTGCTGTACACGTCCAGCAATCTTATGCGCAACGGTTTCGCGATGTCGGATCGCTGGAACTGAGCCCGTCGTACGGCGCATCGGCTCCGGTTCGGCCGACTCAGTTGAATCCGACGACGTGTTCCGCCACGAAATAGCCGTTGCGAATCACGAACCGACCGATTGAGCCGCGCAGATTCAGCGCGCGCGACATGGCCTTTTTGCGTACATCCGCATACATGGAAGGCGAGTAGGCTTTGATGTCCGCCCACATCTCCTTCTTTTTCGCATAGTTTTCCGGCTTGCGAGACAGGATCATGAACACGCTCGCCACGGAAGTCTCAATCGCCAGGAAATGAATCATGTAACGGTACAGGCCTTCCGGCACGGTCCCGCGTTCCGGGGTCGCCCGCACCATGTACTGGTTCACCAGGCGCAGCTGGTCCACGCGGCGAATCATCACGTCGGTCTGTACGCTTTGGCCGTCACGGCCGATGAAATAGTGGTAGAACGGCGTGTCCAGGTACTTGATCGTCTTCACCCACGGGAATGGCTGGTAAGCGTAGATGAAATCCACGTAGAAGGTGTGCTCGGGCAGCTGCATGCCGGATGCGCGCACCACCGCGGTGCGGAAGGTCAGCGCATGCATGAGAATGTATTCCGCCAATCCGAAATGGCCCAGATCGTTCCAGGTCAGTCGTTCGTCGGACTTCATGGCGCGACGGAAGTTCACCACGTGCTTCACGATCTTGCCGACCTTGTCGTACACGTAGTTGGTCACCAGCATGTCAATCGGATCGGTGCGCTCGGCCTCCTCGCGTAGTGTGGCCATTACGAGCTCAAGCGATTCGGCCCCCACCCAATCGTCCGCGTCCACGACCTTCACGTACATGCCGCTCGCCGCCGCGATGCCGGTGTTCACCGCGCCGCCATGCCCCTTGTTGTCCTGATGGATCGCGCGCACCACGCCGGGATGCCGCTGTTCGAAGGACTTCGCCATGGCAAGCGTACCGTCGGACGAACCGTCGTCGATGATCAGCACTTCGATGTCATCGTTGCGTTTCGCGGCAATCAGCGACTCGACGCACCGCCCCAGATACGTTTCCATGTTGTACGCGGGCACCACGAAGGTGAGCGTCTTCTTCTCCTGCATATTCTTCCTTGGGTAAAGCCAAAGGCGTCGGTTACGGTAGCGGATCGTCCGATTGCCGCATAACGAAACTAACGTAGCACCTTGTGCGCTTTCGGGGTACCCGTTATGCACAATCGGTACCCCGAAAGTCGTAAACTGCACCTGAAATTCCCCCTAGGGATACCTTCGGTACATTCGTTGACGTTTGTTCGCTTAACGTCAATCCTTGCGACTGCGGTAGCCGTCAGTCCGCTTCCGTCTCTTCCGGCGAAGAAGTCGCCACCGGGGATGACTGGGGGAGGGGATTCTCGGATTTCGGCCCTTTTACGGCTTTTCTTTCTTCCCTCTCCATGCGTTTTTCCGCCTCCCGTTGCGCCTTGTCCCCTTCGAAACGCAGCTCCGGCTTGGCTTCCATGCGGCTCAGGCCGTACCAGGCGAGATTCACGATGTGCGCGGCCAGCTGCTCCTTGCTGAGCTTGCGCTGGTCGGCCCAATACTGGCAGGTGTATACGGTCATGCCGATGAGCATCTGCGCATAATATGGCACGCCCTTGGCGGGCAGATGCTGGCGTTTGAACGATTCGGTGAGCAGGTCTTCCACGCGAATGCTGATATCGCCGAGCAGTGAGCTGAACGATCCGGCCGGATCGGTTTTCGGCGAATCTCGGGTGAGCACGCGAAATCCTTTGGCGTTCTCCTCCACATAGGTGAGCAGGGCCAGTGCGGCACGTTCCACGATTTGACGAGGGTGCGCCTGTTGGTCGGACAGCGCGTTGACGAGTGTGTCGGTGAGTGCGCGCATCTCACGGTCCACCACTACGGCGTACAGGCCTTCCTTGCCGCCGAAATGTTCATAGACGATGGGCTTCGATACCTTCGCGGTCGCGGCAATCTCCTCTACGCTTACCGCTTCGAACCCCTTCGACGCGAACAGCGACCGACCGATTTCGATGAGCTGCTCACGTCTTTGAAATGACGTCATCCTGGATGTACTGGCCATGCTGTCCAGTTTTTCACGCCCCGTGGATGAGCTCCTCCGAGTGTCCGATTCTCCAGAATCGGACACATAAGGTACCCGCACACGCCCTTGCATGTCCGATTCTGGAGAATCGGACAACTGTGGGGAAGCGGAGCGTATCTGTTTGTCTGATTCTGGAGAATCGGACATGTAGGATGCCTGCATGTGCCTCCGAGTGTCCGATTCTGGAGAATCGGACAGGTGAGGATGGGGCGATGTGTCCGTTGCGGTTTTTAGGCTGGGATTATGGATACCAATGTGATTATCGCGATTGTCGCCATTGTTGTGATTGCAGCGCTGTTGCTGCTTGGTGGTTGGTGGTTCGGCAAGTCGCGCAAGAAAGCCGTAGACAAGTCCGTTGAGGATGCCAAGGCCAAGGCTGATAAGCGTCTTGCCCAAGAAGTCCAGAAAGCTGAGACGGCCCAAGAAGCCGAGGAAGTCCAGGAAGTAGCGGCCGAAGTCCCTCCGATCGCCTCGACGGAAGAGGCGAAGGCCGCGCCGGCAGTGGAAACCCCGGAGTCCACGGGCTCGCGCATTCAGCGTCTCAAGGCCAAGCTGGCCAAGTCAGGCAATCCTTTTGGCAAGGTATTGTTCAACATCCTCGCCAAGGACCATCTTTCCGAGTCCGATTGGGAGGATGTCGAAGACACCCTGCTACTTGCTGACGTCGGCGCCGAGGCCAGCGAACAGTTGGTTGAGGAACTGCGTAACGATGCCCGCATCAGCGGTCAGTCCGATCCGTCCGAAGTGCGCAAAGCCTTGAAAGACAAACTGCTCAAGCTGGTCGGCACCGATACGGATCGTCGTCTTAACGCCGACAAGGAAGGTGCGAACAAGCCGAGCGTCATCATCATGGTCGGCGTGAACGGCACCGGTAAGACCACCACTGCGGGCAAGCTGGCTCGTCTGTTCGTGGCCGACGGCAAGCAGGTGATGATGGGCGCCGCCGATACGTTCCGTGCGGCGGCCGCCGATCAGCTCGAAACCTGGGGCGCGAAGGTGGGCGTACCGGTCGTACGTTCCGACAAGGATGGTGCCGACCCGGCGTCCGTCGCATTTGAGGCCAGTGAACAAGCCAAGGAAACGCACGCCGACGTACTCATCATCGATACCGCCGGCCGCTTGCAGAACAAGGCGAATCTCATGGACGAGCTGGGCAAGATCCGCCGCGTCACCGAAAAGAACCTGCCGGTCGACGAAGTGTTGCTCGTACTCGACGCCACCACCGGCCAGAACGGCATGGCGCAGGCGAAGGTGTTCGCCGAAGCGATTGGCATTACCGGCGTGGTGCTGTCCAAGCTGGACGGTTCCGCCAAGGGCGGCATCGTGATTTCCGTACAGAAGGAGCTCGGCGTTCCGGTCAAGCTCGTCGGCTTGGGCGAAGGTCCGGATGATCTCGCTCCGTTCGATCCGGAAGGCTTCGTCGACGGCATCCTCGCCTGAAGGACGGACGCCCCGAATGCAAACGGCCGACCCTGCGTGAAGCACGGTCGGCCGTTTGGCATCTTGTGCAGTTCTTCGGAACGGCCTTGCCTGCCATGCCCTCGCTGCTATGCCTGTGCCGGTATGCGCTTGATGGTAAGTTTCAGCAACAGCGGAGCGACCAGCGTGACCAGTGAAATGATGAAGATGATCGTCGAGTAATACTCATTGCCGAGCACATGCTCGTTGAAGCCGATTTGCGCCGTGATCAGCGCCATTTCGCCACGCGGCACCATGCCGGCGCCGATCATCACCGACGAGGCCGCACCGAAGCCGGCCATTGCGCCGCCCAGGCCGCAACCGACGATTTTCGTAATCACGCCGAGAATCGTCATGATCACGATGAATACGATCATGCGTGAATCATCGACCGCGGTCGTATTCAAGCCGATGCCCACGAAAAAGACCGGTACGAACAGCGTATCCCCGACCGGCTCTATATAACGGTCCGTTTCTTCGGCATAGTCGCTGTTGCTTACCGCGATGCCGGCGAAGAATGCGCCGACCGCGTAGCTCAGTCCGGCAAGATCCGAAGCCCACGCCATCGCAAGGCAGATGATCACCGCCATCACCGCGATGCCGGACGGCGCCTTCAGCACGCCCGCAAGCGTCATGAGCGCCGGTGCGATCCATACGATCACCACCACGGCCCCTACGAAGAACGCCGCCTGCTTCAGGATGATGAGTCCCAGGTCGGCCACGTTCACGCTACCGGTGTTCACCAGCGTGCACATTACGGACAGCAGGATCACGCCGATCACGTCGTCGGCCACGGCCGCGCCCAGAATCGACACGCCTTCCTTCGAATCGAGCAGTCCTGCCTCCTTCAGCACCGCCACCGAAATCGACACGGACGTCGCGGAGAACACCACGCCGATGAACGCCGCAGGAATCGGCTCGAATCCGAACGCGAGGCTCACCCCGCCCATGACGACCACCGGGAACACCACGCCCATGCATGCGATGATGATCGCCGCCTTCGAGTATTTCTTCAGCAGCTGCAGATCACAGCCGACGCCGCCCAAGAACATCAGAATGATGATGCCGAGATCGCTGAACAGCGAAATGTAGTCGCTTGAGTGCAGCACATTCAGCAATGCCGGCCCGCAGACGATGCCTACGAGAATCTGTCCGATCACCTCCGGCAACTGCAGTTTTCTGCAGACCAGTCCTGAACAGGTGGTCAGCGCCAACATGGCGCACAACGAGACGATGAACGTCGCCATATTTTCTCCGTCTTCCTCACGGTACGACAGTGCCTTGTGCACTGCCGTTCTTGCGGATATTCCGTGATGCCTGTCTCCCCGCAACGTATTTCGGCCATGCCGTAAACGGGGGTCTGTTGCGATGTCATGGGATTCGTGCGTACTCCTGCCCTCCGCCAGGTCACATTGTATGAGAATCCTGATTCCATACGATTGCCGATACGAAAAATAGATGAAACATTCGCTGCGGCCATGATCGTGAGGGGTTGTTCAAGGTTGGTTTTCCGCCTTTTTCGCGGTATGTTTCGCGGGGGTATGCCAAAGGTAATCTGCTAGATTGCCGTATATGGCGTTACGTCTCCGTAACACTTCGTAACGTTTTCAAAACGAGGGCGGCGTTCCATACCGTTCTGTCAACCCCACACGATGGGGTCGGAAATTTTCGAATTAGGTAAAGAAAAGAGAGGGAGGGTGACATGGGCCAGCTTGATTCTGGAAATGCTGCGTGGATTTTGACTTCCGCGTCCCTTGTGTTCCTCATGACGCCTGGTGTGGCGTTCTTCTATGGTGGCATGGTTCGTGCGAAGGCCGTATTGAATATGATGATCATGGAGGCGGCCGCATTGTCCGTCACCATGATCATGTGGGTGCTGTGGGGCTGGTCCATCGCCTACGCAGGCTCTTCGGTCGGCGGCATCTTCGGTGATCCGGCAACCGGCTTCCTGCTGAAGGACACGATGGTTGCCGATGACGGCGTCTTCGGTTCGGCCGCGCTGAACTCCAACAACTATCCGGTCAGCGTGGATGTGGCGTTCCAGTCCGCGTTCGCCATGATCACCGTCGCCCTGATCTGCGGCGCCATCGCCGAGCGTGTCAAGTACAGCACTTGGATGATCTTCGTCGCACTGTGGATTACGTTCGATTACGCTCCGCTCGCCCACATGGTGTGGAACGGTGGCCTGCTGTCCGCTGACGGCGCCATCTCCCAGGCCATCGGCGCTGCCGCCCACGACTTCGCAGGTGGTACGGTCGTTCACATCAACGCCGCAGTCGCCGCTCTCGTCATCGTACTGATTATCGGCAAGCGTAAGGGCTTCGGCACTCAGCCGTTCCGCCCGCACAATGTTCCGTTCGTCATGCTCGGCGCCTTCCTGCTGTGGTTCGGCTGGTTCGGCTTCAACGCAGGTTCCGCCTTCGCCGCCGACGGCACCGCCGGCTACGCCTGGGTTTCCACCTCTGCCGCAACCGCTGCCGCAATGCTTACCTGGGGCTTCACCGAGAAGATCCGTACCGGCCACTACACCGCTATGGGTGCCGCTTCCGGTATCGTCGCCGGTCTGGTCGCCATCACCCCGGCCGCCGATGTGGTCTCCCCGCTGTGGGCCATCGTGCTGGGCGGCATCGCGGGCGTGCTCACCTGCCTCGCCTGCGGCCTGAAGTTCAAGTTCGGCTATGACGATTCGCTTGATGTTGTCGGCGTCCACGGCGTCGGCGGCTTCACCGGCACCGTGCTCATCGGTTTCTTCGGTGAGGGCACCGGCCTGTTCGCTGGCGGTGATTGGCGTCAGCTGGTCGTGCAGCTGCTCGTGGCGATCGTGGCCATCATCTGGTCCGCCGTCATCACCGGCATCATCGCCTTCGCTCTGGAGAAGACCATCGGCTGGCGCGTCACCGAAGCCCAGGAAGTCGGCGGCATCGATCTTGCCGACCAGGGCGAACGTGCTTACGATTTTGCTGGTACCGCAAGCTCTGTTCTCAAGGAGGTGAAGTGAGATGAAGCTCATTACCGCTATCATCCAGCCGCATAAGCTTGACGATGTCAAGGAAGCCCTCGCTGCCGCAGGCGTGCACGGTCTGACCGTGTCCGAAGCCAACGGTTACGGCCGTCAGCGTGGCCACACCGAGGTCTATCGTGGCGCCGAATACACTGTGGACCTGATTCCGAAGATCCGCATCGAGGTGCTGGCCGATGACGCCGACGCCGAGACGCTGGTCGGTGTGATCGTCAAGTCCGCCGGCTCCGGCACCATCGGTGACGGCAAGGTGTGGGTTGCACCGCTCGACTCGGTGACCCGCGTGCGCACCGGCGAGACTGGCTCGGCTGCCATCTGATCCGCATCGGTTCGGATAGGCCGTATTAAAGACCCCCGGGTTATTCTCGGGTTATCAATAAGACAGATCCCCGTACGTGCTATGTGCCGTGCGGGGATTTTCGTTTCCCTCCATCCTCCTTCTGATGGCGAGACGCCGTACGGGGCGCGGCGGAGGGGCGCAATCGTCAAAAGGACTTGCACTATGACTTCTGCAGTCGATGGTCTCAAGCAACGTTTCATGGCCATGAGCCAGCCGGATGCCGACGGCGTGTACCGCGATGGTGCGGCGAAACGCAAGGCCCGTACCGATCTGGCCATGGCTTGCCTCAAACAGCTCTGGCAGGAGGCTCTCGATGCGGTCTCCTTCGAAGTGCCCGCCACTGGCATCGGCCTTGGCGCGGTCGGCTCGTTGGCTCGCGGTCAGGTTGGACCGGGCTCCGACCTTGATCTGGTGGTCATTTATGAACCGCACGCCCTGACCGATCGGCAACTCAACGAGCTCGCCAACAAACTGTGGTACCCGATTTGGGATTCAGGGCTTGACCTCGACCAGTCCGTCCGCACCCGTACCCAATGCGAGGCCGTCACTGACCATGATCTGCCTGCGGCCATGGGATGGCTTGACGTGGTGCCGATTGCGGGAGATACGCAGCTCATCGAAACCACGGCCACCTCCATTCTCGAACGATGGCGCAAGGCCGCCCGCAAGCGTTTGCCGGAACTGCTCGGTTCCGCCACGTCCCGACTCAACGAATTCGGCCGTATGGCCTACATCAACCAACCCGATATCAAGGAGGCCCGTGGTGGTCTGCGCGATTCGGTGCTGGTCGCGGCGCTTGCCGCCTCCTGGCTGGCCGACCGTCCGCACGGCCGGTACGACGATGCCGTCGAACGCCTGCTCGACGTGCGTGACTGCATTCATCTGGTCGCCAACAAAGACACGAACATGCTGCTTTCGCCCTATCAGGCCAAGGTGTCCGCAATGCTGGGCCTTGCCGACCCGACGTTGCCGGATGGCGAACGCGAAGCCAAGTCGATCGACGATTTGCAGACGCTGCTTGCCCGGGTCGGTCGCCAAATCGCGTTTTCCTTGGATTCCACCGCCTCGCGGGCCGAGCATTCCCTCACCCATGAGAAGCCGAGATTCGCTTTCTTCCAGGTGTTCCAGCCACGCGGCGGCGGCAGGCGGCAGGCGCCGACCTTCGATGTGATCGCCCCCGGCGTGGCCAAGCATGAGGAGGAGATCGTGCTGGCCCCCGGTGCCGATCCGAAGACCGACGCGAAACTCGCGTTGCGTGTTGCCGTCGCATCCGCCGAGTTCGGGCTGCCGATCGCACCTGGCACGTTGCAGAATCTCAGGAACTGCCCCATTCGCGACCGTGATTGGGATGAGGAATCCCGCAAGCTGTTCGTGCGCCTGCTCGCCACCGGCCCGGAACTGCTCAACGTGTGGGAGGAGATCGATTTCGTGGACATTCCCGGCCGTTGGATTCCCGAATGGCTGGGCGTGCGCAACCGCCCAAGCGCTTCGGCCGCGCACCGATACACCATCGACCGTCATATGGTTGAGGTGACCACGCGCCTTGGTCGCGAAACCCCACGCGGCAACCGGTATGACGACAGGCATTACACGGCCCTGCTGCTGGCCGGCATCCTGCATGACATCGGCAAGCGCCCGGGCGTTACGAACCATGCGTCCGAGGGTGCACGTCATGCCTCCACGGTGCTTAAGCGCATGGGTTTCGACCGTGACATCATCTGGTGGGTCACGTTGCTGGTCCGTGAGCATCTGACGCTCTCGGAATTCGCGACCGGGCAGAATCCCAACGATCCGACGGTCGGCGACGAACTGGCCTCTCGCATAGATCATGATCCGGTGCTGCTCGACATGCTGTTCGACCTGACCCGCGCCGACGGCTCCTCGCTCGGCGCCACTTCGGGCGAGACCATTTCCAAACAGTACGGTTGGAGCAAGTGGCGCGAATCGCTTGTGCGCAACATGTACAACGCCACCCGCTACCACATGTGAGCCGGCAGTTTCCGCGCCGTCGCGATTCTTGATTCGAACATGACGTTTCATGGCGAAGGCTTTCGTGCGTTGCGCCGTGAAACGTCGTGCAACGCCGATTCACCAAAATGTGGGGAACATAGCACCTTCCGTTCACTTCGGCAAATCGGCCGCTGACGCACTCTCCAGATTCGGTGGATTGTCCCCAAGTTATCCACTCAGTTGTCCCCATGTTGTGGAAAACCATGCCGCTTGTCCACGTAGTTATCCCCAAAATGTGCATAACTCGCTGATTTCCGGATTCGTTATCCACAATACCCCTTGCGTAGCGTGTCGCGGCCCCATCAGGCATGGAGACAAGGGAAACGAAAGCGCACGCCATCCACACGCAATCGAACATGGGGAGATTCGGACGCAATCCATCCACACCACCGTTCGTGACTATGCACAGGTATTATGGTTTTCCTCGGTATCGAATCGATACCGAGGAAGCACTGATAATTGCGGTTGGTGAGCATGGCAGAAGAGACTACTTGGAACGGCGCCCCTGCACAGGGTCGGCGAAACGGCGGATTCACGCCGAGCGGAGGCAACGGCTTCAGCGGCGGCAATGCCGTACGCGACATGATTTTCGACCGCATCCCACCGCACGACGATGACGCGGAAATGGCCGTGCTCGGCGGCATGCTGATGAGCAAGGACGCCATCGGCGAAGTCTCCCAGACCATCGACGTCACCGATTTCTACCAGCCGCGCAACCAGACCGTCTACGAGGCGATCATCAGCCTGTTCGCCGCCTCGCAACCGGTCGACGCGGTGCTCGTGGCCAACCAGCTACTGAAAGACGGCGATCTCGAAAAAGTGGGGGGAAGCGACTATCTGCATAGTCTCGTCGCTTCCGTACCGACCGCCGCGAACGCGACGTTCTATGCCGACATCATCCATCAGCGCGCCATCCTGCGCAACGTGATCGCGGCCGGCACCAAAATCGCACAGCTCGGCTATACCGCGGAAGGCTCCCAGGCGGAAGACGTCGTCAATCTGGCGCAGGCCGAAGTCTATGAGATGTCCACCGGTAAAGTGCGACAGGATTATGCGGCCATCGGCCCGGTAATCGGCGACACCCTCGACCAGATCGAACGTCTGCAGAACGGTGAGGTCTCACGCGGCGTGCCGACCGGATTTCGTGACATCGACGATGTGACGCAGGGTCTGCAGCCGGGACAGATGATCGTCGTGGCGGGCCGACCGGCCATGGGCAAGTCCACGCTCGGCGTCGATTTCGCGCGTGCGGCGTCGCTGCACCACGGCATGACCACCGTCATCTTCAGCTTGGAAATGAGCAAAACCGAACTGGCGCAACGTATCATCGCCGCCGAAGCGAATATTCCGCTGGCCGCCATGCGCCGCGCCGACGATATCACGCCGGAACGCTGGAACATGCTCAACAATCTGCAGGACGCCCTGCAGAACGCGCCGCTGTTCATCGACGACAGTCCGAACATGAGCCTGATGGAGATCCGCGCGAAATGCCGCCGCCTCAAGCAGACGAACGATCTGAAACTCGTCGTGATCGACTACCTGCAGCTCATGACCTCCGGCAAGGCCGTGGAAAGCCGACAGCAGGAGGTGTCCGACTTTTCGCGTGCGCTGAAACTGCTCGCCAAAGAGCTTGAGGTGCCGGTGGTGGCGCTGAGCCAGCTGAACCGTGGCCCGGAAATGCGTAACGACAAGAAGCCGCAGCTGTCCGATCTTCGTGAATCCGGCTCCATCGAACAGGATGCCGATGTGGTGTTCCTCGTGCACAGGCCGGACTTCTACGACAAGGAGGACCGCCCGGGCGAGGCCGACATCATCATGGCGAAGCACCGTAACGGCCCGACCGACACGTTCCATCTGGCGTTCCTTGGCGCGTATTCGAAGTTCAAGGACATGCCGCAGGACTACCAGCAGGAGGTGTGATATGGCTTGGAACTCCTTTGCGACGCCATTGATCGGCAAGGCCGTTCGCGCGGCCTCCCGTCTCGCACATGGTGGCGGCAGCGCGTTCCCGGGCAAGATCGTCGAACGGATCGACCCCGGCTTTCTGGCACGTACGCTGGACCGCCTGCCGCTTGGCGTGGTGCTGGTCTCCGGCACGAACGGCAAGACGACCACCACGCGCATGGTGGCGAGCATGCTGGAATCGTTGGGATTGAAGGTATTCACGAACCCGACCGGCTCGAACTTCACACGTGGTGTGGTCTCGTCGCTGCTGAGTGAGGTCTCGCTTTCCGGCAAGCTGGATGCGGATATCGCGGTTTTGGAACTCGATGAGGCATATGCCGTACATTTCGTCAGGCAGGTGCAGCCCGATTACTGTCTGCTGCTCAATGTGATGCGCGACCAGCTCGACCGCTTCGGCGAAATCGACAACACCGCACGATTGTTGAGCAAGGCCGCGGAAGCGACCACCGGAACCGTCGTACTCAATCGCGAGGATCCGCGCATCGCACGGCTTGCGGACGTCGTGCATGCCGAAGACGGTGTGGAAGTGCGCTATTTCGGTCTTGATGCGTCATTGCGCGGCTTCTTCCCGTCCGATGACGACATGCAGACGACCGTCGACACGGAAAGCGGGGAATCCGCGGCGAACGCAACCCACATCAATCCACCGCAGGATGTGGATAAGTCGGTTGCGTCATCCGTCGAGTCAACCGAAATCGCAGATGCCGCCGAACCATCGGCGGACGTGACGTTGCTCGCCGTCGGCGACCACCGCGCAAGTTTCGGCATCGACGGCAAAACCTACGAAACCGACGTCAGGCTGGAAGGCGTCTACAACCTGTATAACGCGGCGGCAGCGCTTGCCGTCGTGCGTGCCGTCGCCGCCGATGCGAACGCCATGTTCCTGCCGTTCCTCGGTGCGGATGCCAACGACTCCGGGGATTCAGCCGCAGACTTCGCCACGCAGGCCGTCTATTCCACCGGCCCGATCGAGTCGCCGGAAGTCGACGTGCCGTCTGCCAAGACCCTGCGCAAGCTTGGTATTTCGCCGCGCATCGTAGATTTCGCACGGTCCACCACGCAGGCCATGATCGACGCGGCGGCGCAGGTCACGCCGGCATTCGGCCGCGGCGAAGTCATCGATGTGAACGGCTCTCCCGTGGAACTGCTGCTCGTCAAGAATCCCATGGGATTCCGCCTGTCGCTCGCCTCCTTCAAGCCGGAAGGCTGCGACACCATGATCTGCATCAACGACGAATATGCCGACGGTCGCGACATGAGCTGGCTGTGGGACGTGGACTTCACCTCCTTGCGCGGCACCGGTGTCAGGATGGTTTCCGGCGTACGCGCGTGGGACATGGCCCTGCGTCTCGAATACGATCAGGTGCCGGTCGAGGCCGTCAGCACCGAGCTCGAAGAGTCCGTCACGGCATTCGTAAACGCGAACCCCGGTACGCGCAAGCACATCTACTGCACATACACCGCCATGCTCAAGGTGCGCGCTGCCCTGGGTAGGATCGCCGACGTCTCCGACGCGGGCGTGGGCAAATAATAAGGGAGGGCGAGGAATATGAGTCAGGCAATCGACATCGTGTCGCTGTACCCGAAAGACATGAACATCTACGGCGACTCCGGCAACGTACTCACCATCCAGCGGCGTCTCGCGCTATACGGCTACGAACCGCACGTGCATGCCTACAATCAGGGCGACGAGTGGCCCGAGCACGTCGACATGATTCTCGGCGGCGGCGGCCAGGACACCGGTCAGAAGAAAATCATCGGCGACTTCTTCATGCGCGCCGATCTGCTGCGCTCACTTGCGGCCGACGGTATGCCGATGCTCATGATCTGCGGCCTGTACCAGTTGTTCGGCGAATATTTCGAGACGGTCGACGGCTCCCGGCTGGACGGCATCGGCGTGATTGGCGCCTATACGGTCGGTCGGGAAGTGCGTATGATCGGCAATCTGACCGAAACGTCCGACGACTTCGGCAAGATCGTCGGCTACGAAAACCATTCCGGCCAGACGTTCCTGCGCGAGGGGGTGCAGCCGCTCGGCCATGTCGAAGCGGACGGCACCGGCAACAACGGTGAGGATCATACCGAGGGAGCCCGCGTGAACAATGTGATCGGCACATACATGCACGGTTCGTTGCTACCGAAGAATCCGGCCATTGCGGACTTTCTGATTCGTACCGCGGTCGAGCGCCGCTACGGCACGTTCGATCCGGTCGCGGTCGGTCAGACCTCCGCACAGAAGGCTGCGCTGAACCGTATCAACGAGGTTGCGCAACGTGCGCGCCGCGTGGCTATGTCCCGCCCGCGCTAGGTGGCGGTCGGTCTGACGGTTCGGGCTGGTTCCTACGGAAGCTCGCTGGTTCCCACGAAAACCGGCTCATTTCCACGTGAAACCGCTCCGTTCCCACAAATACCAATCTATCTATGACACCCAGCCATCATAAACAGGCCAGTATTTGTGGAAATGGAGCGTTGCTTGCTAGAAATAGGCCGTAATCAGGAGGATTGGCCAGTTTCATTCAATGCGGGTGTGAAGAAAGTGCGATAGAGTGGTACCACCATCACCCAAGGGAGGTAATCATGGCTGATTTTGATTTTGGTGACGGCCTGCGCAAGGTTTTTCTCGCCGGCGTCGGTGCTCTGGCGACCACCGTTGAAAAGAGCCAGGAGATCGTAGACGATCTTGTCAAGAAGGGCGAGCTGACCGTGGAGCAGGGCAAGGCCCTCAACGCCGAACTCAAGCACAAGGTCCAGGAGGCCAAGGAAGCTTCGGAAGAGGCCAAGCCCGAAGCCGAAACGGAAACCAAGGCCGAGTAGCATTCGTTCGATTCGCCGTCTGCCGCGCATAGGCGCCCGGACGGCGAAGTCGTGTTGTGCGAGTGGTGATATGTCTGTGAATGCCCAGTCAGATAGATCGGATAATGCGCGTCCGGAAAGCGTGGAACCGGTCACCCTGTCCGACCGAGTCAACGCGGTGATCAATCCCGCCGCCGACCCGTCGCCGGATGCGGCCGCGACGGCTGCCGCAAAGTCGGGGGTTCCGCAATCCACGCAGTGGCAGACGTCCATCGAAACGATCGGACTGTTCGGTCCACGCAAGGACACATTTTCCACGCGCTATCATCTTACGCGGCGCGGCAAGCTGAAGCGACTGAAGCAGATTGCGCAGATCGCCAATCATTTTGATGTTCTGCATGGCCTGACGCCGGTCAAAATGCGGCTTATGCTGGAAGCGCTCGGACCGACGTTCGTGAAGGTCGGCCAGATTCTGTCGATGCGTTCCGAGATTCTGCCGCAGCCGTTCTGCGACGAGCTTGCCAAGTTGCGTGCCGATGCCGATCCGATGCCGTACAGTACGGTGTTGCAGGTGCTTGAAGACGAGTACGGTCGGCCGGTCGACGAGATCTTCGACCATATCGATGCCACGCCGCTTGGTTCGGCCAGCCTTGCACAGGTGCATCGTGCGAAGCTGACGTCGGGCGAAGACGTGGCCATCAAGGTGCAGCGTCCGGGCGTGCGCGAAACCATGGCGCAGGATGTGTCCATCATGCGTTCCATCGCCAAAGTGGCCACAAGGACCATGCACAGCGCACAGGTGGTGGACCTGTCCGGTGTGGTCGAAGAGCTGTGGGACACGTTCGAATCCGAAACCGACTTCTTGGTGGAAGCGAGGAACCTGAGCGAATTCAACCGTTTCTGCGAACGGTACAAGTACATGGATTGCCCGAAGCCATACATTGACCTGTGCACCGAGCATGTGGTCGTGATGGACTATGTGGAGGGCATCTCCGTCTCGCATCCCGACCAGTTGCTCGAGGCCGGCTACGATCTGAAGGAGATCGGCACCAAACTGGTCGACAACTATGCCACGCAAGTGCTTGACGAAGGCTTCTTCCATGCGGATCCGCACCCCGGCAACATCATGGTGAGCGGCGGGCGGATCGTGTTGCTCGACCTTGGCATGACCGGCCGGCTGAACGCGAAGACCCGCTCCGTGCTGAAGGATATGATCTTCGCGGTGGCCGAACAGGATTCGCCCGCGCTCGCCGACGGTCTGCTGCGTTTCGCCGGCGCGGAGGCCGATCCGGAGGATTACCCGGCGCTGCTTGCCGATTTGGATGTGATCGTCAAGGAATTCGGCACCGTTGATTTGGTGGAGCTTGATATTGCCGCGATGCTGACCGCGCTGACGCAGATGGCGCAGCGTCACGGCATCGAGGTGCCGAGTACCGTCACTACGGTCGGCCGTGCGCTGGTCACGTTGGAGGGATTGCTGGACGAGTTCATTCCCGACGTGAACATGATTCAGATTATTTCCGACCATATTGCGGCGAGTACGTCGAAGAAGGATTTCATCAAGGAGGAGACGAAGTCGCTGGCGATTGAAGGACATCAGGCGTTGCATAGCCTGCTTGCCGCCGCCAACGAGCTTAAGGTCGCCTCGCGTATGCTTACGCGCGGCCAGTTGCGTGTGAATATGGAGATGGTCGGTTCTCAGGAGCCGATTCACCTGCTTGCCAACATGGTGAACCGGTTGACGATGGCTCTGATTGTGGTCGGCCTGTTCATCGGTTCGTCGATTGTGTATTATGCGGGCATCAAGCCGGTGATTTTCGGCATCCCGATCGTAGGCTTCCTCGGGTACGTGATCGCCTTCATTCTTTCCGTCTGGATTGTCTTCGACATTTACTTCAAGGGCCGTAACTCAAAGAAGCGGTAAGCGGCCCTGCGCATTACCGTTCCCCATGCCTCCCCTGTCGGTGGCCTATGCCCCCGCTTCATCCCCTCCGAACGCTATTGTGTACCCCATGCGTCATGCCTGGTGGGCGTAGTGACCCACAAGTCGCGATCCCGTAGGAGGTGCCATATGGCCGAAGCCGAACCTTGGCGTCCTCTGCCGTTTGATGAGGTGATTGACATTTCGGCGGGTGAGGCGCGTAAGCGCCGGTTGCGCCGGCAGTTGCATGCATGGTATGCGTTTGTGATCACGCTGGTGATTGCCGCAATCAATATCGCCGGATTCCCCTACGTGCTGCAGTGGCGGGCCTCGTTGCGCACGGCGCAGACGGCCGATGCGGCCGCGCAGCATGTTGAGGGTTGGCCGTATCCGCAGGCCGAGGAGGCATTCGCTGCGGCGAAACGATATAACAGGAAGATTGCCGCTTCTGATCAGACCGTTCTTGGAGAGGCCGAAGACCCGTTCACTAGTACGGCGGGCGGCTCGCATGCCTCCGGCAAGGATTCGTTGGCCGCCAAAGATAGTGAGTATCAGTCGTTGCTGGATTCCGGCGACGGCGTGATGGGTACGATCCGTGTGCCGAAGGTATCGATCAAACTGCCGATTTATCATGGCACGTCGGATGCTGCGCTTGCTTCCGGCGCGGGGCATCTATATGGCACAAGCCTTCCGGTGGGAGGGAAAAGCTCGCATGCGGTGATTACCGGGCATCGTGGCTTGGTGGAGGCGGCCATGTTCACGAGGCTTGATGAGATGCGCGAGGGTGACTTCTTCTACATCGAGGTGATGGGGGAGACCCTCGGGTATGAGGTGGATCGCATCGATGTGATTGAGCCGTCGGAGACGAGCCGGCTGCGTGTGGTCAAAGGCGAAGACCGTGTAACGCTCATGACCTGCACGCCATATGGCGTGAATACGCACAGGCTGTTGGTCTCCGGCCATCGCGTGAAGATCCCGGTGCCCGCACCTGATCCGAACGCCATGCATGATCCCATGCGGATGGGGTTATACGCCGTACTGGGTGTGCTTGTTCCCGGCTGGCTGTTCTTCCTTATTCTGGGACGTCGCCGCAATCCACGGCCTCGCATCATGCGGCATGTGGTCGTTCACCTTTAGTTGTGTCGCGCAGATGCACTGCCCGTCATCCCGCCCCCCCTATTAACGGGGGTATTTTGTGTGGTTTTGGGGTTGTTGTAAGGAGGGTGTAGACTTCCGAACAGCATGTCTTTGTAAGGTATGGATAACGATTTGTTCTACCAGTGTTTACGTAGCGAATAAGGCTAAGGATAAGGTTTATAATGGGTGGGTTCTCTTGTTTGCGTGGAGGGGCGAACAAGGGTGCTCTGAGTAATGTTCCGCAACCCGTTGCTGCCGTGGTGGCCGTTGTGATGCTCCTCGTCACGGTGATCGTGGCGCCTTCCGCACAAGCCGATGAGACTTCGAGTGTCCCTTTTTCGGATCATGTGGTGAGTAATACCGTGAGCCCGTCCGGCACTACCATCAATTTATTCGATTATTGGGTGCAGCCGTATGGGTGCGCGGATATTGATGATAGCTACTGCAACGGTCAAGCGTTTAACCACTCCGACACGGGGATCAATGCAGGTAAACAGCTACGTTTCACGTATAACGGCGAAGGCCAAAACACCATCAACAAATGGACGGGAAGCGCCTCGCCGCGCAAGAGAATGGTCAAGTCGCTGCTGCAGGACGGCTATCCGGTTATCGCGGCAGACCAACTGTATTCCTGGGACGGCAAGATAACCGACGGTACGCAATCGCTGGCATACCTGTTCGATACCGAGAATACCGAGAGCGATTCCAGGAAGGCCTATCCGAACGTAACCGGCCTACTGCAGCTGCAGAACGGCTACTATGTGTACGATAGCACCAAGAATTTCGCTACATTGAACGACAAGTCCACGTCGGGCAAATCGTCATATTCCATGACCTTGTACGATACTCCGGGTGTGCGGGCGGAATGGGGCAGCTCCGTTGGTGAGTTTTTCCCCTTCAACTCTGCCGAAGACGTGTTCGAGGACTCCAACGGGTCGTTGTCGAACAAGGTTTCGTCGAGGAACTCCGTGCTGAACCATTACTTCGGCGTGCATTCCCAATCGGAGTTCATGCAGCTGGTCAACGGCATCATCAACGACGAGGCGATGACCTTCGACTTCCAAGGCGACGATGACGTATGGGTGTTCATCGACGGCGTGCTGGTCGGCGATGTCGGCGGCATCCACAACAGCGCCGCCTTGCACATCGACTTCCAGACGGGTTCCGTGAAGGTGACGGACGCATCCGGCAACAGCACCTACACCAATACGACGATTCGCGAGATG
This sequence comes from Bifidobacterium sp. MSTE12, assembly GCF_000513015.1. Lineage (NCBI taxonomy): Bacteria > Bacillati > Actinomycetota > Actinomycetes > Bifidobacteriales > Bifidobacteriaceae > Bifidobacterium > Bifidobacterium sp. MSTE12. The sequence goes on from NZ_AZYA01000035.1 coordinate 75,390, forward strand.
TTCGCCAACGCGTACGGTGGTGAGGATTCCGACGAATTCCAATCCGTAGAATGGTCACAGACCAACACGAGCACCTTCGCGGATAGCACCTACCACACGCTGGACTTCTTCTATCTGGAACGCGGCAACAACGAGTCCAATCTGAAACTCAAGTACAATCTCGCCGACATTCCCGAAAACAACCTGGTCAAACTCGACCAGCAAGGCAACCGCGTGGCCGGAGCGAACTTCGAACTGTACAAGGCGGGCAGCGACTATTCCTACACTGCCGCCGACCTGATTAGCAAGGGCACCACCGATAAGGACGGCGTCTATACGTTCACCAACCACGAGACCGGCAAGCCGGTGAATTTCGCCGATCTCGCCCGTAACGGCCGGGGCATCACGCATTACGTGCTGAAGGAGACCAAAGCTCCGCCGGGATACCGCAAATCTTCGGATATTCATTTGCGCTACCAGATCAGTCCCGCAGGAGACGGCGTGCTGCTCTGCAACGATGAGAGCGGCAAATGGGATTCAGGCGCGTGGTCGGTGGCCCACGAAACGATGACCGTGGCCGACGGCGCCACCGTCTACGACATGAACGGCACATCCCATGACGTTACTCAAGGCAAGGTCTTCGCCGTCATCATGCACAGGGATAAGACGGCCGCCGGCACGCTGGAGTCCGATGCGTGGAGGGCGGTTTCCGGTAGCGCATTGGAAGGCTGGAACCTATCGCCCGATGCGGTGAATGGTATGGCTGACGTCGTCCAGCTGGCCAAGTCGGATGGCGCCGGAAGCACGAACTACCTGCATTTCTTCGGCCTGGATTCCGAAGGCAAGTATTCGGCCTCGATTTCCAGCCTGCCCGGTGACATTTTCACCTACTATTTCATGCGCTCCGACGAGGAAAAGGCTGATTCGCTGTATGCCATGGGCGTGTACTACACCACGGCCGATTCCACGGACGGCATCAATGCCTCGAACACCGTTCGTCTGGACACTACGGAGACGGGCGCATACGGCCGGCAGTTCCTGCGTAATTTCGGCGTGCAGATCGCCATCACCGATGTGCGCAACGATCCGATCGTGCAGAAGGTCGATGATGCCGGTAACCCAGTGGAAGGTGCGGAATTCAGCCTCTATGCCGCGGATCAGGTCAATGCGGACGGCACGAGCCTGCTGGAGGGAGCGACCGCATTGCAGACCTGCGTCACGGCGAATACGAGCTATCCGTACGAGATGAAGGGCTCGTGCATGTTCGGCATGGCGGGCTCGTCTTCCGAAGGTGTGCAAGGCAGTGGCGTCGATCTGGACAACGGCACCTATTACGTCAAGGAAACCAAAGCACCTGAGGGTTATGAGATCAATGACACGTTGGTGAAACTGCTCATCACCGATAACGGCATCTTCGCAGACGCCGGCACCGAAGATAATGGTGTCTCCACCATGACTCATATCGGTACGTTGAACGAGGTGCTGAAACAGTTCGCGGCCAATCGCGATATCAATTGCACGCTTTCCGATCTGAAGGTCACGCAGTTGCGTTGCGCGGATGAGGAATGTGTGACCAATGGCAGCTGGTCCGAAACCATCGGCTCCGAACATGGGAAGTCCGTGGACGTCAGTTGGACCGGCAACTACAAGAATGGCTACTACACGCTGACCGATCAAAGCACCATGACGGATAACGGCTTCGTCAACACGACCGGTTGGACGTACTACAAGGTCAGCCAGGCCGAAGACAAAGACGATGGCTCCCAAGGGAAGGGCGTTCGTTTCAGTCTGAAGAATTCCAACCTGGCGCATATATTCACCGGCGCGAACGTGATTCGCGTGCAAGATAAGCGCAAGGCCAGTCTGACGCTCACCAAGAAGGTTACGGTGGGTGACGGTTACGACAAACCGGATGATTTTGACACGCAGCGGTTCTCGTTCGACGTCACGTTGAGCGCAGATGACGCCGCCACATTGCAGCAGGATGGCACAACCGACTATTATCATGGCACGATTTCCGGCGGTACCGGCGACGGCAAGAAGGACGATCAGCAGATCGTCATGAAACTGCATCGCGATTCCGAATCCGCTACTTCCGGCAAGCTCCTCCAGTGCGTTGCGGATGGCGACACCGATGCGGAGAAGTGTGCAGAGACCGCATCGATCACGCTGTCCAACAAGCAGACGCTCAGCATCGCCAATATTTCGGACGGCGTCACATACACGATTAAGGAAACGGGCCTGCCGAACGGTTACGTGTTCGAAAGCGCGCAATCCAGTAACCTGACCGGTACCATTCAGCGCTCCTCCGGCATTGCGGCCGCGGTGGTGGGCAACGTGTACCAGCCGAACAGCATTACGTTGGTTGCGGGACGGTTCGTCACGGTCGTGAAGAAAGTGGTTGGTAGCGCAACAGGCTCATATCCGTTTGAATTCCAGCTACAGGCCGCGCAGGGCACGCCGCTGCCTACCTGCGGTACCGCCGATACCTGTTCCGTTTCCGATGTGGACGCCAACGGCAATCATGTCATGAAGAAGACGTTGACGTATCAGACTTCGGGTGAGCAATCGCAGAGCATGACGTTCGGTGACATCACCTTCACGAAGCCGGGCACGTACACATATTCGTTGTCTGAGATCACGCCGTCTTCCGGCGCTCTGCAAGGGTTCAACTATTCGCGTGCGCAGTACGTGGTGACGGTCACGGTTGCGGTTGAGGATGGCAACCTTGTGGTGGCCGGCGTCAAGACGGTCCGAACATATGACGATTCCGGCGCCGCCGTGACCGGGACCGATGCAACGGCTACTGAGAACCAGGCCGTATTTACCAACAACTACAGCAAGGACCCACGAGCCGTCACCTTCTCCGCCACCAAGAACTACACGGAAAACGGCTACCCGTATCAGGCCGGCATGTTCAGCACGAAGCTGACGGCAATCGGCAGCTATGCGACCGCCAGCGGAGCCAAGACGACGGTGGCGGAGCTGCCGAATAATGCGGATTCGGTGCCGATGCCTACCGGTAGTTCCACGGGCAGCATGGATGCCGACTTCGATGATTTCCACACGGCCAGCTTCCCGCGGATCTCATTCGGTGGCGGTACCGGCAACAACACCTACGTGTACAAGATCACGGAGAACAGCGGAACCGTGGCCGACGCGACCGCCATGACCTACGATTCGACTGAATATTACGTGTTCGTGGCCATCACCGTCACCGACGATATGGTGAACGCCGATATCTCGTACTACAAGAACGAAGCCGGCACCCTGACCAAGGTGGAGATTCCTGCGGACGGCTCGAATCCGGTCCGGTTCACCAATACGTATGCGGCTTCGGCGGTCTCCGCCACTCCGCAGGGCAGCAAGACGCTGACCGGGCGCGCACGCACAGCCGGCGACTCCTTCTCCTTTGCGCTGACCGCGGCGGACGAAGCCACCCAGGAAGCCGTGACGAATGGTACCGTCAGCGGCGCCGCCTGCGCAGACGACTGTGCCGTTGAAAGCATTCTCGCCAGTGCGACCTCAACGAATGTGACGGCGGAATCCGGTGAAGCGCAATCATTCGAGTTCACGCAACTCACGTTCGGAAAAGCCGGAACCTACACCTTCAACGTGGCGGAACAATCCGGCAATGCCGGTGGCATCACCTACGACACTCATATATCGACGGTCACCTACGTCATCTCCGATACAGATGCCAACGGCAAGCATACCGGCAGACTGAACGTGGCGAAGGTCAGCTACAGCAACGCCACCGCCACGACCGAAGCCGACCGCAAGGTTACGGATGCGGCCGCGTTCACCAACGCGTATCACGCCACCGCAACGTTTGCCGGTCTCACCGTAACCAAGGAACTGCACAACAGGAACGCCGGCACTACACGCAACCTGTATGCGGGCGAATTCACCTTCACCATCAGTGGTGACGATGAAGCGTCGGCACAACGCATTTCGGCTGGAACGTTTGCGAGCGACCGAAAATTCTCCAACGGGTACGCCGCTGGCAGTGAGGCACAAAGCGCAACGGAATACGGCAATGCCGTAAGTGGCATGACCAAGCTTTCCAATCTGGTGTTCAACGAATCCGATGTCGGTAAGACCTACCGTTTCGTGGTCAAGGAACTAGCACAACACACCAATCCGAATACCGGAGCGGTGAATACAAAGTTGGACTCGGATTCTACGAAGCTGACAGGCGAAACGGCCACGGATGTGAAAATCGACGGTATCTGGTTCAGGCAGTGGACGTACCTGGTGAGTGTCACGGTGAGTGACAACGGCGACGGCACGCTGAACGTGAGTACGTCCAAGAGCGTGGTGAAAGGCGACGGCTCGACGTCGACGGCTGATGACATCACATTCGTCAATACGTATGAAACGCTGAAAGCGACGGAAATCGACGATACTTCCGCATCCGCGCCGCTGTACAAGCAGCTCTCCGGCCGCGACTGGTCTGATTCCGAAAAAGACCGGTTCACGTTCACGGTGGAGAAGTGTAACTACAGCACCAACGCCGGTTCGTTCAGCGATGCGAGCTCCATCGTCTGCACGAGTGACGGCACTGCGCTGAGCACGCTTCCCTCGCCTTCAAGCTCTTCAGTGACTATAGGTAAGGACCAAGTGGTCCCGACCAAGGCCGGTAATTTCGCCAAGATTGGGTTCGGCTCATTCAGCTTCTCCAAGCCGGGTGCCTACGTGTACAAGGTGACGGAAGTCGCCGGTGACGATACCACGCTCACCTACGCCGCCAACGTGCGTTATCTGCGATTCCGTGTTGAGGAAAACCAGATGAAGGGCGTGTATTCCGTAATCGTTACCACGCCTGGATATGATGCGCCGACGGCTACCGACGCCAATGACGGTGCCGCATTCGTGAATGTGTGCAAGAGCGCGGAGCGTCTGCCGTTGACGGGTGGCCTGACGACCAGAAACTTCCTGGTCGGAGGATTTGTGGTCGGACTGCTGGCGGTGTTCGCCGGACTGGGCATTCATGAGTGGTGGAACAAGCAACGGCGAAAGGAGCAGCTATTGGAATAGACGTAAGGCATCCCGTAGCGGCTCCGGCAGGTGTTTGCTGCGGAATCCCGGAATGAAGACTTCATAACTGAAATACCGAATCGATTGAAATTTGTGGCGTCCTAACGAAATGGATCGGCGGGACGCGAACAACCGAACGAGAGAAGAAGGACTCATGAAGATGAGAAAACTATTCGCCGTGGTGGCCGCAGCAGCGACCCTGATCGGTGGTGCCGTATTCGGCGCCGCCACTGCCGTTGCCGACGGCACGGCGACGATTACCGCATTGAACGCACAGCAGGGCTGTACATATACGGCGTATAAGTTTGCGGAATTCTCAAACCCGCAGGGTGTCACCAAGATTACATCCATCGATATCGCTACCACGGCGAGCGGCTCTTTCCTAACCACCATCACCACTGCAGCACAGGACGCGAAGAACAACACCACCGTTCCTGCGGAATACAAAAATAATGTCGCCGCATGGATCGCCACGTTCAGCGCTTCGGAACTGCGCACGTTCGCAGATGAGATGAAGGCTTCCTTGAGCGAAATCACCAATCTGAACGATTTCAACAAGGGGACGGCCACCAACACCGGCAGCTCTCCTGCGGATACGGCGATTCCTCTGACTGAAGAAGGCTGGTATATCGTCGTCAAGCATCACACCGAAGATAGCGCTGTCGTGACGGACAGTGTTGCTGTGGTGGCTTCCACGATTAATGGCTACACTACGATGGAATTCGACCTTGACGATGGTCAGAAGAACGTCATAGCGCTCGGTCAGTTCAACCCGAAGGACGAAAACCAGCCGAACGCGCCGAACAAGTACGTGTACGACAAGACCATGTGCAGCGAGGATATCTCCAAGAACACCGATTCCATGGATGACAAGTCGGTGAGCGTCGGCACTGAACTGTGCTACGTGGTACAGACGAACGTGTCGAAGGCCGCTGCCGGCTATACCACGTATCCGATTACGATCAGCGATACCGTCTCGAAGGGCCTGACCTACAACGAGACCGACGGCGCCGTTCAGATCAAGGCGTACTGGGGCGATATGAAGTCGACGAGCGCCGATGACAAGCATCTGATCGATTCGTCCGCCTATACCGTCACGACGACTTCGAACGCTGATGGCTCCACCACCATGCTGGTGGCATTCACCGACGCCCATAATTGGGCTGGCAACCAGTTGTGGATTTCCTACTCCGCGACCGTGAACAAGGATGCCGGAGCCGCAGATGCCGTCACCGTCAGCAATTCCGCCAAGGTGCAGCATAACGGCAACGACTGGTCGGAAACCACGAGCACGCATCAGTATGTAGGCGGCTTCTCCTTCTTCAAGTATGGTGTGGACAACAACGTTGAAGCGGCCCTTTCCGGAGCCAAGTTCAACGTGTTTGGAGGAACGAGCGCTACGGGAACTCCGCTGACCTTCACCAAGGTGGATAATGCGGACGGTACCTCGTATTACTACTATGACCCGGCGGGAACGGTTACCGAGGTGGAATCCGACAGCGAAGGCAACGTCAAGGTATACGGTCTGAAGGGCCACATGAGTACCGAGTCCGAGGACGATGGCGTATATACGCTGAAGGAAACCGCGGCACCGAGCGGTTATATGAACGTGGATGCCGTCAAGCCGGTGTTCACTGTCCGTGTGGATCTGTCGGTTACCAGCGGCGTGGTGAGCAATACGCTCCTCCTTACGTCGAATAATAATGGGCTGAAACTGGCTTCCCAGGATGGCACTGATAAGTCAATCAAGGTAAAGAACGTGAAGTCCCTCACGCAGCTGCCGCTCACCGGTGGCGCGGGCATCATCCTGTTCTCCGTGATCGCGGCGTTGCTTATCGCCGTCGCGGCAATCGCGACCGTGCGTATTCGCGCCGTCAAGCGCGAGTTGCAGGCCTGAAGGTTCCCGGCTCCGACCTGTGAAGGCTGCTCCGATTCGTGAGCGCTGATCGCCAGAGGGCGATACGCAAAGCCATTCGGCAAGCGTATCGCCCTCGTCGCGTATCAACGGGCTCTACGTAACCTCACATCTCATGTAAGGGTCCGAGAGATATTGCCGACTGTCTTCTGCATTTGCCGGAAGGCGGCATACTGCATGGACCTAGCACCCCCGACATCTCTCGATTTGCTGAATTTCAGGTAAAAACCGGGCAGAGTGCGTGAATCTGGGATACTCTCATAGAGAATGCCCCGTGCGCGAGACCAAGCGAATTCGTGCAGGGGAATGTTGTCGGGCCAATCGTGAAGGAGCATGCCCATGTCCAGTTCGTTCTTCAAGAAGGCGTTGATCGGCGGCGCAGTGGCCGCAGGAGCGGCGGTGTGGGCCATTGCGCCGCGCACCTTTTCCGACAAGCGTCGCAACTACGTGCCGGCCATTCCGGACGTATGGTACGCCCATCGCGGTCTGCATGACGCCGGTTCCGGTCTGACCGCGCAATACGCCGCCGAAAGCGGCGAGTACGTGGCACTCGCCCGCCGCATGGCCATGAAGGCCGGCTATGGCAATCCGAGCGTGCTTGGCGCCATCGCGCCGGAAAACTCCCTAGCCGCTTTCGCTGCCGCTTGCGAAGCCGGTTACGGCATTGAGCTCGACCTGCAGATGACCGCCGACGGCGAAGTCGTAGTGGTGCATGATGATGACCTGATGCGTGTTGCGGGGGATCCGCGCCGCATCAAGGATCTCACCTATGACGAGCTGACCCGCATCCCGCTGTTCCCGACCGACGCTCCGGGTGCTTCCAAGGCCGCACCGTTGCCGGGCTCTCTCGAGAAGCCTCCGCTGGTCACCACGCCGGACCATGCGCCGGAAGGCTACTACCAGCATGTGCCGTTGTTCGCCGACGTGCTCAAGGTGGTCGCCGGCCGTGTGCCGTTGATTGTGGAGTACAAGTTCGAAGACAATTCCAAGTGGGATCCGCGCGACGTGGAACTCATGGAAAAGGGCGACGCGTTGCTGCAGGCCTATTCCGGCGCATATGTGGTTGAATCGTTCAATCCGGCCGCCGTGAATTGGTATAAGGAAAACCGTCCGGAAGTATGCCGCGGACAGCTATCTTGGTGGCCGGAAGGCAAGGACGCGCCGACTGATCCGGTGGCATTGGCCAAGGAGTATGCGGCCGGAGCGCTGGTCTTCGATTGGATTTCCCGCCCTGACTTCGTAGCCTACGATTGGAAGGGCGGCAATAGCCCGCAGGTGCGTCTGGCCCGTTTCATGGGCGCGGTGCCGGTCTCATGGACCGTGCGCAGCCGTGACGAGCTCGCGCAGTGCGTCGATTGGTTCGACCACCACATCTTTGAGGCGTTCGTTCCCGACGAGCGTTGATGCAAGGCCCAATCCAGCCGATCAGGGCTGGATTGGGCCGGCAATCAGTCGATTACGCCATAGAGTCGATCGCCGGCATCGCCCAGACCCGGCACGATGTAGCACTTGTCGTTGAGCTTCTCATCGACGGCGCACAGCACCAGCTTGAATTTGATGGACGGGTCGAGATGCTCCTCAACGAACTTCAGGCCCTCCGGAGCGCCCAAAATGCACACGGCGGTGATGTCTTTGGCACCGCGTTCGGCCAGATAATGCGTGGCGGCAACCAGCGTGCCGCCGGTGGCGAGCATCGGGTCGATCAGGAAGCACTGACGGCCGGTCAGATCCTCCGGCAGACGGTTCGCGTAGGTAATCTGCTGGGTCGGATTCTCCTCGTCGCGTTTCATGCCGAGGAAGCCGACCTCTGCGGATGGAATCATCTTGGTCATGCCGTCAAGCATGCCCAGGCCAGCGCGCAGCACGGGCACGATGAGCGGAGCCGGAGAGGCGATATGCTTGCCGATCATCGGGGAGACCGGGGTCTCGATCGGCTTGTCGACGACTTCGACGTCGCGAGTGGCTTCGTAGGCCTCGAGCATCACGAGTTCGGAAACGAGCTCGCGGAAGGTGGAAGAGGCGGTGTTCTTGTCACGGAGAACGGTGAGTTTATGGTCCACCAGCGGGTGGTTCAACACATGAATATCCATGCTTTCCAAGATTAGTGCATGATAACGAAGAAATGCGCCGAACCACGAAAGCGCCTGTCGGCGCAAAGGCCGCTCGCAGCGGCAAAAAATGGAGCCCGGGGCTATGCATGGCCCGGCGCGAATCCCATTGTACAGGCGTGGAGGACGGGGTGTGAACACGTGTCGCGTTCCCCCCGCAGGCGTTGGATCGCTTCGGTTTCGGGCTTGTGGGTTCCACTCCGGTATGACGGCGGCAGTTCGAGGAATCCTACTCCAGTCGTCCGCGCCGCCAAAGGCTCGCACCATGGCGGAAATCCTTGGCGGTGGCAAACAGGTTGCCGGCGGTGTGCAGCAGTCGTGAGGCCTTTGCCCGGGCGGTTTTTTCGGCATCTCCAGCGGATTGCGCTCCGCGCGAAGTCAGTTTCTTCGCCTCGATGCGCAATCCCAGCGCAACCACGTCGGTAAAGGCGGCGGCACGTTCCAGCGCAACGGCGAAATCACCTGTAAAAGCGCCGGCCAGAATGGAATCCGCGGTGTGCGCGATATCCTCTTCCGTCGGGGCCTGATCGACTCCGGCAATCGCGGAAGCGGTCGTCGCAATCGGCTCGCCCACGCGCCACAACCGCGCAATCGACTCCCGGTTCTTGCGCATCCACGTACGTAGCAGATACAGACGCCACAGAATGCCCGGCAGTGAATCCGGCTCGGCGTGGCTCCACAGTTCCGCGATCACGTCAACGCCTTCATGGTCGACCAGCGTAAGCACACGTTCCACCAATGCCGCATCCTGCGTGTGATGCACGCGATCAAGCAAAGCCGCCGCCGAAGCGTGGCTCATCTCGTTGATCTGCGCCGGATCCGCACCGCCCGCGATATTGTCGGCCATCATCTGGTCGAGCTGGCCCGGGCGTGAGGGGCGTGGCGAACCGGTATTCGTGAAACCGGCGGTACGGCTGGGAATCACGGAACCGGAGCCGTAGTGCATGTTAGTAGACAAGTGGCGTGACCTTTTGAATATCGATGATGTTGGGACCTTGCGGTGTATCGATTATAAACATTGCGACGGCCGTACCGGTAGGCATATAGGGAGACTTGGCGATGAGCTGTTTGGCGAGTTGCTTGCGCGAGCACATGCCACGCAGATGGTCGAACATGCCGCCGATCACCGGTCGATGCATGCAGATGGCCGTGGTCTGTCGCGTGTTCAACGTCTGCCTGATCTGGTCCAGAAACGCGAGCCAGGCCATAGTCGGATGATCGGCGAATGCGTCTTCCGTCAACGCATCGATATGCTCCATCGGCCGGTCGGTCTGCCAGCTGAGGACCTGTAGCGTCTCCTGACAGCGCATCCACGGCGACGTGGCCAGTCGGGTGGGATTGTAGCAGGCGAGCTCGCGGTTGAGTGCGAACGCCGCGGCCGCACCTTTCGGCGTGATCGGACGATTCGCGTCGGTGCCCTTCCATGATTTGCGTGATTCGGCCTTCGCATGGCGTACGATCAGCAGATTCTGCGCGGTCGCGGCGCCCTCCTGCACACGGTCGACGAACGCCGCGAGAATGTCCTTATCGGTGGAATGCGTCAGGATTTTGCGTGCCTCACGTACCGACACCCACACGATATCGTTGATTTCGCCTACGTCCGCGCGATGCACCGGGCCGAATGCGTCGATGAGATGCTCGGCGTCCTCTCCGGTGATGGGACGTGCCATCCAGTACAGCGTGTGCTTGGTGTCGACGGTGCGGTCGTGCGAATGGCGGGTCTTCTTGCCTTCCTCGGACAACGGGTATTCGACCTCGCCCAAGTACGGACCGAGCGCAATGCTTACGCCCGTCTCCTCGCCGATTTCGCGAACCGCCGCATGACGGTGTGATTCGCCCTGCTCCAGCTTGCCTTTCGGCCAGCTCCAATCATCATATTTCGGTCGATGCACGATGCAGACTTCAATGTCGTCGAGCAGTTCCTTGGCTGTCTTCCGCGTTGCGATCTGAGGATTGTCGGCGATTTGCCCGCCGACCTTCCAGCGGTAGACGATACCCCCCGCAGCTTCCACGATACGTCTCATCTTCTCGCTCATGCCTTTCATTGTAAGCGCGACGAAAGTGGCCGACTCTGCGATGTGCAGAATCGGCCATCTTCTGATGGTCCCTCAACGGAACGGTGCGACTCAGTGCGTTGCCGGACGGCGCGTATGGCGCTTGATCAAGTATTCCTGGCAGTCAACCAGCGGGCGGCCTTCGGCGTCCTTCGAATGACGGACGTACGTGCCATCGGCCTCCATGTGCCAGGAGGCGGTGGAATCGGCCATCTGCAGGTCGACGTACTTGATCAGCTCGTCGATCTGCTCCGGTGCGGTGATGCGGACCAGTGCCTCGACTCGGCGGTCGAGATTGCGGTGCATCAGATCGGCGGAACCAATCCACACCTCAGGACCGGCGGCCGGGCCTTCGCCGATCTGCGGGCCGTCGGAGTTGGCGAAGGCGTAGATACGGCTGTGCTCGAGGAAGCGACCGAGGATGGAACGCACGCGGATGTTCTCGGAAAGGCCCGGAACGCCCGGCTTGAGCGCGCAGATGCCACGTTCGACGATGTCGATCTTCACGCCGGCCTGGCTGGCGCGGTACAGCGCATCGATGGTCTTTTCGTCGACGATGGAGTTGACCTTGATCTTGATCCATGCCTCCTTGCCGGCGCGTGCGGCATCCTCCTCGCGGCGGATGCGCTGGATCAGGCCGGAACGTACGGTGCGGGGGGCCACCAGCAGGCGGTGGAAACTCGACTTCGGAGCGTAGCCGGACAGCTGGTTGAACAGACGGGTCATATCCTGACCGACTACCGGATCGCAGGTCAGCAGACCCAGATCGGTGTAGATTCGTGCGGTCTTCGGGTTGTAATTGCCGGTGCCCACATGGCAGTAGCGGCGCAGGCCGTCGGCTTCCTGACGTACCACGAGGCTCAGCTTGCAGTGGGTCTTCAGGCCTACGATGCCGTACACCACGTGCACGCCTGCACGTTCGAGCTTGCGGGCCCACGCGATGTTGGCATCCTCGTCGAAGCGGGCCTTGATTTCGACCAATGCCAGCACCTGCTTGCCGGCATGCGCGGCGTCGATCAGGGCGTCGATGATCGGCGAATTGCTGGACGTGCGGTACAGCGTCTGCTTGATGGCGAGCACCTTCGGATCGGCGGCCGCCTGCGCTAGGAACGCCTGAACGGAGGTAGAGAACGAATCATACGGGTGATGCAGGAGGATATCGCGTTCGCGAATCGCTGCAAAGATGTCTTGCGCGCGGGATGACTCCACCTCGGCGATCTGTCGGTTCGTAGTCGGTACGAAGGAGCGGTATTTCAGGTCCGGACGATCGATGCCGCCGAGCTCGAACAGTACGGTCGCGTCGAGCGGTGCCGGCAGGCGGTACACCTCGTCGGCGCTCACGCGCAACTGGTCGGCGAGCAGCTGGGAGAGGAACGGGCTGGTCTCGTCGGAGATCTCCAGACGGATCGGCGGTCCGAAACGACGGCGCAGCAGCTCCTTCTCCATGGCGTTGAGCAGGTTCTCGGCATCATCCTCTTCCACGTCGATGTCTTCGTTACGAGTCACGCGGAAGGAGCGGGCTTCCTTGATGATCATGCCCGGGAACAGGGATTCCAGATGGGCGATAATCAGGTTCTCCATGGTGATGAAGCCGTAGCGGACATCGGTGGTCTCGTCATCGGTCAGGTCGTCGACCGGCACGAGACGGTTCAGGTTGCCAGGGATCTTCACGCGTGCGAAGTGGGACTTGCCGGAGGCGGGGTTCTCTACGAGCACGGCGAGGTTGATGGAACCGCCGGAGATATATGGGAACGGGTGGGCCGGATCCACGGCGAGCGGCGTCAGCACGGGGAAGACCTGCTGGCGGTAGTAACGCGAAAGGCGCTCCTGCTCGGCCGCGGTGAGCTTGTCCCAGCTCAGCAGCACGATCTTCTCCTTGGCCAGGTCGGGCAGGATGTGATCGATCATGTAGTGCGCATGCTCATCCTGCAGGCGGTGGGCCTGCTCGCTGATGGCGCGCAACTGCTGTCGGGGGCTCAGGCCGGAGGCCGCCGTGACGGCGATGCCGGTGTCGATGCGGCGCTTCAGACCTGCGACGCGAACCATGAAGAATTCGTCGAGGTTGTTTGCGAAGATCGCGGCGAAGCTGGCGCGCTCGATGATCGGCAGATCCTCGTCCTGAGCAAGCTCGAGGACTCGCTTGTTGAACTTCAGCCAGCTCAACTCGCGGTCGAAGAAGCGGTCGTTCGGCAGCGGTTCTTCACCGGCCTGCAGCTCCCGCCTGTCGTTCTTATCGGTCTCGGCGATGTGCTCAGCAATCTGGCTGCGCAGAATCGCCTTTGAGGGTGCGTCAAAAATCTGTGCCATAGCACACTACTTTAAGCGGTGTTCGTCGTGACATTCCACAAAACGACGCAGAATTTAGCCGGAGTTTACATTAGTTTGATGGATTTGCGAAGGGCACACCGGTGAATGTTCGATTTTCGATTGGGAAAAGGGGTGATTGCGACGTGTCAGGTGGACTTCGGCGTCATTCGCCTGATGGTTGGCGTTCCGGCGGTTCGACGTCGCCGTATGGTGGGTTGCGTACGACACGCCGGAGTGCGGCATGAAGCGCACGCAATCGCACAATCCTCAGGTGAGAATCGCACAAGATAATGCAAATCTCCGATTATGGCGATCGGAAGGGAACAGTTTGGCAAATAACGCAACATAGGCCCGTTTCGGTTTGCATAGCCGTCGATGCTGAGCATAATTACGAAGTACAAGAACAACTTAACAGAGCAGAGCCCACAAAGAGTGTATGACCGAGATAGGTTGTTACGTTGAACGGGCATTGGATAGACTTACCGTTACAACGAGGATGTTGTGCTGCGATTCTGCTCTGAAGCTTCTTGTAGAGAAGGCCCGCTTCGGCGGGTCTTCTTTTTTGTTGCTCCTTCGATATGATTGCTATGCCGAATCAGTGGACGCGAGTGTGGAAAGCGATGATGGTTATGGTGGCTGCCAGGAGTGAGAAGGAACCGGAGGAGTCTCTTGCCCATCCTCGGTTGGGGCCTGCGCAACGGCGGGAGCAGATCATCGATGCTGCCTCGCAGCTTATTTCCCGCAACGGATTTTGGGGATTCTCAGTGCGTCAGGTGGCTGCGCAATGCGATCTGACCGAACCCGCGGTCATCTACCATTTCAAGAACAAGGTCGGCCTGCTGATTGCGGTGCTGGAACGTCGTGATCGCGAAGATATGGCGCAGTATTCGCATTCTCTTGGCGTGGAACCTGAACAGATTTGGAATGGCGATGTGCGGTTCGGCATTCGGGATATCTGCGATGTGCTGATGGCGCGCAATGCCAAGCAGCCGGAAATCGTGAGGTTGTACACCATTTTGCAAGGAGAGTCGCTCAGCGATCATCACCCGGCATATGAGTACTACCAAAAGCGCGAGCGGCGTGTGATTGCGATGCTGACGCGTGCGGCCGAGCATGATGGTCTGGAACATCCTCAGCAGGAGGCATACCTGGCTCTTGCCATGATGGATGGTGTTCAATTGCGATGGCTCCGTAGCCCCGAAGACGTTGATCTGATGACGTTGTGGCGTGCCTATGCCGATGCTCGCTGGTGGTGATGCGTGTTCGGCGTGTCGTGCCGAATGACGTGATTTGCCAATCTTTCCGATCGCTGCGTAAGAGCGGCATGTGCAGATAATTAACTACGTAGTTAATTCATGCTATAGTGGTACTTACATAATTAACTATGTAGTTAATTAATGGCATACCTTGGCTCGATGATGAGGAAGGGAGAACCTGATGACGGCATTCGATCAGGCGGTCGAAACAATCCGACGGGGCTCAGATAGCGCAACTCTCGCCGCACAGCTCTATGGTGAGCTCACCGATGACGAGCGGATGAATCTGCTGGACGGTGACATCTACTACTGGCAGGGACGACTGGATATTGTGCGGCATGGCTACAATATCGCGCCATACGTCATGGGGGCCGTGAATCGGCTCGGCATTCCGGGCATACGGTTCGTGGATGGTCCCCGTGGGTGCGTCAGCGGGCATGGCACCGCATTCCCGGTGTCCATGGCACGCGGCGCGACATGGAACGAGGCTCTGGAGGAACGCGTCGGCGAAGCCATCGGAGAAGAGGTACGCGAGCAAGGAGGCAACCTTTTCGGTGGCGTATGCATCAATCTTCCGCGGCATCCCGCTTGGGGCCGCATTCAGGAGACTTATTCCGACCAACCGGTGCTGCTGGGATCGCTGGGTGCGGCGCTGACGCGCGGCGTACGCCGGCATGCCATGGCCTGTGTCAAGCATTTTGCCTGCAATTCCATGGAAAACGCGCGTTTCAAGGTCGACGTGAAGGTTGATGAGGCCACATTCCATGAGGTGTACGGGCCGCATTTCAAAACGGTGATCGATGCCGGTGCGGATGCGGTCATGACCGCATACAACTCCGTGAATGGCGAGTACTGCGGGCAGAACGCATGGCTCATTCGGCAGACACTGCGAAAGGACTGGGGCTTTACCGGTATCGTCGCCTCCGATTTTGTATGGGGGCTGCGTGATGTGACGAAATCGGTGAAGGCGGGTCTCAATATCGAGGAGCCGTTCCATCAACAGCGGTACGCCAAGTTGCGTGCGGCTCTCGGCCGTGGCGATGTGACCTGGGATGACATTCGCGAGCTTGGCGAGCGCATCCTCGATACGCAACTGAGATTCTATGCACAACGGGATATGCGGGAACCCGCCGGAACCATGGCCGGCGCAGAGCATGCGGCGCTCGCCCGTGAAGTGGCGGAGCAGTCCATGGTGCTGCTGAAAAACGATGCGCGGGCACTGCCGCTCGATCCTGCCGCCGTCTCACGTATTACGGTAGCCGGCAGGTTGGCGGATGCGGCGAACACCGGTGATCAGGGCTCTTCGAACGTAAGAGCTCCGTACACGGTGACGCCATTGGAGGGGCTGCGCACGGCATTCGGCGACGATGCGGTGGATTACGCGGAAGGATGCGACCCCGCAGAGGCTGCGCGTCGCGCACGTCATGCCGATGCCGCGATCGTGGTCGTCGGCTACACGGCGAATGATGAGGGCGAATACCTCAAGAGCGTGGTCTCCCCGGATATGCTGCCGTTGCTGCCGGAACCGGTGACTGCGGAACAATGCGCGGCGAAGCAGGCCTGCCAAGCCTACATGAAGGAAGGCGTAAGCACGTTCGGTGGCAATGCGGAAGGCGGCGATCGCGCAAGCCTGCATTTGAATCCGGAAGACGTGGAACTCATCCACGCCGTCGCCGAAGCCAATCCGCGCACGATCGTCGTAGTGGTCGCCGCTGGTGCCGTGCTGATGGACGAATGGGTGGACGAGCCTGCCGCAGTGATGATGGGTTGGTATTCCGGCATGGAGGGTGGGCATGCGCTTGCCGACATCATTACCGGCAAGGTCGACCCGTCCGGACGGTTGCCGTATGCAATCGCGCGATCGGAACACGACCTGCCCCCATTCGACCGTGAGGCGACCAGTGTGCGGTACACGCGCTGGTATGGCCAACGGTTGATTCAACACCGCGGTTCACAAGCATTGTTCCCTCTGGGGTACGGCCTGTCCTACCAGTCATATGGAATTGGGGAACCTGCGATTGCGGATTCCGATAGGGAGCGGCAGACGGCGATCCTGCACGTTCCGGTCACCAACGAGGGCGGTCATGCCGGCCGCCATGTCGTTCAGGTATATGGCAGTTTGCAGGAGGGCGAGCGCGCAGGCGAACGTGAACTGCTCGGTTTCGCATCGGCGTCCATTCCCGCGCGACAGACTGTGGACGTCGCAATATCGCTGGATTTCTCGGCGTTGGGCCGTTGGAATGCACAGGAGCGCAAAGTCGCGCTCGAAACAGGAAAAATCCACATCGAGGCGTCCTCGTTCTGGGGCGATCCCGATGCTTCGACAATGGAGGTCGAACTATGAATACAGCACAACCGACCGTGTGGACGGGAACGGTGAGTGACGAACAACAGGCAAAGGTGCCTTGGGTCGTCGGAGTGGCGCTCGTCTTGGGTGTATTCCTATGGATGGGACCATACATGGGCGTAAACGTGGTGCTGCTCCCCGCGAAGACGGCGCTGCTGGCGGGAGATGGCAAGGCGAGTGTCGTCGCAGTGCTGTCCACCAGCGCCATGATCGTCGCGGCCATTGCCAATATCATTTTCGGTGCGCTTTCCGATTTGACCCGTTCCCGCTTCGGACGTCGTTCCCCCTGGATCATCGGTGGTTCGGTTCTTGCCGCGGCGGCCATGATGTTCGTGAGCTGGGCGCCGACCGTACCGCTGCTCATCGTGGGATGGTGCGTATATCAGTGCTTCCTGAACGCCATCGTCGCGCCATTGATCGCCGTGATCACCGACCGTACGGCACCGAAGTTCCGCGGTACCATCAGCGCCATGTATGCGCTTGGCTACTCGGTTGGCATCTACGGTGGTCAGATGATCGGCGCCCGATTCCTTACGGACCAATCCATGGGCTTTACCGTACTCGCCGTGCTTACGCTGATCGGAGGTCCTCTCGCCGCTCTGATCATGCGCGAAGGTTCCAGCCTGGCCATGCCGAGGAAACGATTCACCGCGCAGATGTTCTGGGAGCATTTCTCCTTCCCGACGAGACATTGCCGTGACTACTATCTTGCATTGTTCGGCAAGTTCCTGATCGTCGCGGCCAAGTTCGCCATCTCCGGTTTCCAGCTGTACATCCTTACGGATTACATGATGCAAAGCGCCGATGGGGCCAAACACTACGTTTCGGTGATTTCCATGTGCATGATGGTGACCGCCATCGCCATGACGGTGATCGCAGGGCCGATTTCCGACAGGATCGGCAGCCGTAAGATTCCGGTGATTGCATGCTCCCTGCTGGTTGCCGTAGGCTCCATCATTCCGTTCTTCTCCAACGATCCGAAGATGATGATCGCGTATGCATTGGTCGCGGGTACCGGCATGGGCGCCTACAACGCCGTGGATCAGGCGCTGAATGTGGAGGTGTTGCCGTCCAAGGACACCGCCGCCAAGGATCTGGGCATTCTGAACCTTGCCAATACCGGTGGCCAGGTGCTCGGTCCGGTGCTTGCCGCCACGCTGATCAATATGTTTGGCTACCATGCGCTCTTCCCGTTGGCTGCCGTCTGCTCGCTGCTCGGCGCGCTGTTGATCGTCTTCATCAAGTCGGTGAAATAAAAGCCCCGGACACCATGATCGATGCTTCGATCAATCAGGGTGCGGGCGGCGAGACATGGTCCTGGAAGCTGCGGACCGGTCCTTGCCGCCCGCACCCTGACGCGTTGCGTGGGCAGAGTGGCGGGAGGTGGTCGGTGGACGGCGGTGGATGACACGCCGGGGGTGTGGATAACCTGGCGTCCTTCGACCACAGGGGTCGGTTTCGCTTGCGGATTCACCGTCGAATGATTTTCAATCGGCGGTATGAACGCTGTACCACCCATTCCCACCGAGGTGCCGTTGCCTCCGCAAGCGGCGACTTCGCGGCAACCCATATCGCCGCAACGTTTCTACACTCCGCCCGGAGTGGTCGGCGACGGAAACGATGACACCGTTCCGCCGCCGTGGTCTGAAGCCGATTCGAGTCCGCCTATGTCCGTGCACGGTACCGTGGCACGCCTGCATGCGGCGCATCCGGTGGCGGAGCATGCCGATATGGACGGCGTGGTGGTGCTGAGCTCCGCAGTCGCCGGTGTGGGAGTCAGCACGTTGGCGGCCATGCTTGCCCGCACGCTGACGCAGCGTGGCGTCAAGTGCGTGCTGGTGGATGCGGACCTGCAGGGTGGCGGATTGGATGTGCTGCTCGGCATCGAAAATGAGGATGGTTCCCGATTCGGTGACATCAATGCGCCGCTTGGCAACGTCGATGGCAAGGCGCTGTTGCGCGAGCTGCCGGTCTGGGATGGTGTGCCGGTACTTTCCTGCGATCCATGGAAGATCGAAAATCCGCAATGGTGGGAGATCCAAGCCTGCATTCGTGCACTCGCACAGACACGCAGGACGGTGATCGTCGATATGGCGAACCATATCGGTCTTGACGGTCTGAAGGATTGTGCGGGAGCCTTGCACATCGTTGCGGTGGAGATGACGGTGCTCGGCCTGGCCCGTGCGAAAACCTGGCTGAAGTCACTCGGAACGGTTGACGGCAATGGCGGATCCTCGCCGATTCTGGTCGGTATCGAACCTCGCGGCACCATACGCAATCGTGGAACCACTGGCATTGCCGAAGCGCAAGAGTATTTGGAATGCGAAATCGGCATCGTCATACGGCCGGATGGCAAACTGTGCAGTGCGCTCCTGGAAGGACTGGGATTGCGCAAGCCGAACACGACTATGCGCAAAGCCCTGGAACGATTGGCCGATCGCGTACAGGAAAGGCGTGGCGGAAAGCAGGCGGATCATGGAACTCGGCCATCTTAGCGAAGTGGCCCGCGAGCCGGGAGTCACCGATATCGCCGTGACCTGCGACGGTTCCGTATGGGTGGATGGCGGCGATGGCATGCGATTGCGCAGATTGCATGTGCCGTTCGACTCCGCGCAGTCCATTCGGAATTTCGCGGTACGACTATGTTCCCAACTTGGCCGCCGTCTCGACGACGCCTGTCCGATAGCCGACGCCTCCACCGTTGACGGCGTGCGCGTGCATGCCGTGATCGCACCGTTGGTCCCGCAAGGTGCGGCCATCAGCATCCGCCTGCCCGACGCCACCGCACCCCGGTTGGAATCCTTGGCGCACCACGGCATGTTTCCGCCGGCTTGGCTGCCATTGTTACGTGGATTGGTACGCCGCAAGGCGACGATGCTGGTCACAGGCGGTACTGGAGCCGGTAAAACCACCATGCTCAAGGCGTTGCTTATGCAATGCCCGCCAACGGAACGCATCATCACCGTTGAAGAGGTGCGCGAACTGGGCATGTTCCATCATGCCAATCATGTGTCGTTGGTCACCAGAGAGGCCAATGTGGAAGGCGTCGGAGCCATAGATCTGTCGCAATTGATCGCAGCGACCCTACGCATGCGGCCGGACCGTGTGGTAGTGGGCGAATGCCGAGGTGCGGAGATCGCGGATCTATTGAGGGCGCTCAACTCCGGGCATCGTGGTGGCATGACCACCCTGCATGCGAACGGTGTGGAAGCCGTGCCATCGCGTTTGGTGGCGCTTGGGCTGCTCGCCGGTCTGGATCCGCGTGCCACCGCCGCACTCGCGGAAAACGCTTTCGATGTGGTGCTGCATGTGGAACGAACGCAAGGATATCGCAGAATCTCGCAGATCGGTCAACTTACCGTGCGGGATGGAAGGCTGCAAGGCAGCCCTTTGGCATTTTGGAATGGCGGGCAGGTGCGAACGAACGAGCGATGGGTGGATTTCATGCGGCGATGGGGCGTATGAGAGCGTGCCGGTACGAGGCCGGGCGATGGCGAGATTCGGAAACACACAAGGAGTCTGTGATGAAATGGTTGGCATGGTGTGCCGCAGTGATGGCTACGCTCGCCGTGTGGCTATGGCTGCGCCGCCATGAGCCATTCGGGCAATCCCGACTGTCGGACCTGCACGGGTGCGTCGATGGCGGTGCAGGACCGAAGGATCAGACGCCGGCAGGGCAGAGGCCGCAAGCCGATGGGCGGGAGGGCAGCGTTGTCGGCGAGCCGACCGGAAACGCAGTGGCGAGCGCGCCATTGCCCCATATGGCAAGCGTGGCATGTGTGGCGGCCCTGCAGGCTTCCGTACGTAGCGGCGCCACGTTGGTGCAGGCCTTCGAAGAACTGGGAGGCTGCGCGTTTGCCACTCCTGAACTCACTCGCTCGCGCATCGAGATGGTGTTGCGATGCCGTTGCCCGCCCGAAGAACAAGGTGGACAGATGCGCCGATTGAGTGCGGAACTTTATGCGGCCTGCCAGCTCAGCATGGCGTTGGGCTGCGAAACGTCACGTTGCCTGGCTGCAGTTTCGGCATCCCTGAAAAGGCAACGACTTCTGGAAGACCTGCGCAGGAACGCCTTTGCCATGCCTCAGGCCACGGTCAAACTGCTGATGGCATTGCCATTGCTCACGGTATTGCTGGGCGAAGGCATGGGCGCCCGCCCTTTGGCCTTCCTGTGCGGTGACGCCAAGGGGCTGTTGTGCTTGGGATTTGCCTTGGGATGCTATGCGATCGGCCTGCTGTGGATTCGGGTATTGCTACGGGAGAATCATCCGTGACGGATCGGGAATGGTGGGCGAACCGTAGCGGAAGAAGGGAGCGGCCATGCTGGAATCGTGGGCGATTGCCTCCGCATGCTGCACGTCCGGGGCCGTCTGGTTGTGGTATTGGAGCCCTGCACGGGTGTTGCCGGGTGAAGAGGCCGCTCATGAACTGCCGATGCCGCTGGTGCTTGAAATGCTGGCCGTCGCCATTCGACGGGGTGCCTCGATACCGCATGCGTTGATTGTCGTGGGGCGGATTGTCGGCGGGGATTTTGGCGAAGGACTCTCGTCCGTCGGAGGTGCGCTGAACCAAGGCGTCGACTGGGATCAGGCGTGGCCGTCAGGCGATGACATCGCATTGGTGCGTGACGTCTTCGCCGCTTCATGGTCAAGCGGGGCCTCGCCGCTGAACCGATTGGATGCCGCTATCGAACAGTTGGATTGGGATGAGCGCTCGCAGATCGAGCGGGATGCCGCGAAACTGTCGATTCGACTGCTCTTGCCGACGGGATTGTGTTTTCTGCCGGCGTTCATTGCGGTCGGTGTCATTCCGGCGATCGCCTCCTTTCTTGGATGACTGTGGATAGTGGTGGATGACACGCCGAGGGTGTGGATAACTGCCCGTCCTCCGACCACAACCCTCGCGTTTGCGGCATAGGCATCCCGGATTCCGCGACACTGAAGCCACCCGGTCATCCGGTCGGGCCGAATCAAACGAAAGGAACGCGATGAACGCCGAAATGTCAATCAATGTCGATGGCCGTCCCGACGTATTGGGGCGGGTGGGTCGCAGAATGTTCGCACTGCGAGAGCAGACCGACCGCATGGTCTGCCTGCTCGATGCTCGTATACGGACGCTGACGTCCGAGCCCGAAGAGGGGGCGGCAACCGCCGAATATGCAGTGGTGTTGGTGGCCGCGACCGGTTTCGCCGCGGTGCTGGTCGGCATCATGAAATCCGATGCCGTCAAGACGATGCTGACCAACATCATCAAGAAAGCGCTCAGTGTGGGGTGACGGCCCATGCTGACCTCATGGTGGAAACGCCATGCGGATGAGGGATCCGCCACCGCGGAATTCGCGGTGGTGCTTCCCTCCGTTGCCGCAGTGGCGATGTTGATGCTATGCCTTGGACGGGCCGTGGTGGTGTCCATGGATTGCCAGGATGCGGCCGCCGTCGCGGCGCATGCGATGACGATTGCCGGTCGTGATGGTGAATCCCGTGCACGGAGCGCCGCCTTGGCGGCTGCCGGTAATGATGCGCGGGTGTCGTTTTCTCGAAATGCCGACAGCGTCACGATCACCGTGCAATGCCCGGTGATTCCGGATCCGGTCGGTGTCCTGCCAACGCGCGTGACCGCCAAAGCAACCCGATATCTCTAGGATTTGCGCGGCGGGATTGCCGCGTACGCAAGGAGACGGAGATCGTGAAACAGTTTGTGAAACAATGGTGGACGACCAGATGCGGGCGATTCATGCGGCTATTCGCAAAGGCTGATGAAGGTTCCGGCACCGTATCCGGAATCGCCCTGATTGCGGCAACGGCGGTGATGCTGGGTGTCGTCGCGGCCGCCGGCAATCTGCTGATTTGCCTGCATCGGGCGCAACATGTTGCCGACCTGGCCGCAGTGGCTTCGGCGACGGCGCTGCATGAAGGGTCGGCAGTGCCGTGTGAGGTGGCTTCGCGAACGACGCGCGGTAATGGCGCCGAGCTGCAATCCTGCGAAATCATCGGAGAAGATGCACGAATCACAGTCGCAGTGGGTACGAACGTGCCGTTTGCGTCTCAGGTGAGCAAATCCTCCCGTGCAGGGCCGGTCGCATGCGAGTAGGAGTGCGTTTGGCCCGCATGCCCGTGGCGGTGATGCAGCAGGTCATGCCGATTGCGCCAAATCGATATCGCTGATAGCGTGTGGCGGTCAAAGGCGGTTATCGTAACGGTATGAACGAATCGTCACATTCGAATATGACCGTTGCCGTGGTGGGGAACCCGACATCGAACAAAGGCCGTGGAGCAAAAACCGGTGAACAGGTGATCAGCCTGCTGCAATCCGCCGGGGACAGGCACGGTTTCGAAGTCATCGATGTGACGGGCACGAGTTTCGAGGACTCCTTGGTTAAGGCGAAAAGTCGTCGGGACGAATACGACTATCTGGTGGTGGTCGGCGGCGACGGCATGATCGCACTGGGTACGAATGCGGTCGGTTGCAGCGGCAAGCCACTGGGCATCGTAGCTACCGGTTCCGGCAATGACTTCGCGCGTGGACTCGAGCTGCCGGTCAATCGTGTGGAAACCGCCGTCGACGGCATCGTCGGCGCCATGATGCGAGGTTCGCATATCGACGTGGACATGGGTCTGGTCACATCGTTGCCAGGTGGCTATGCGGTCGATTCCAGCACCGGTGACGAACTGCCGAGAGTGCAGGAAGCAGCCGTCACCGCACATACCGTACGAGGCCTTCTGGCCGTTGATCCGCTGCAATCGAACATGGGACTGGATTTCACCGACGAATACCTAGGCGAGCCGAACAGCCTCGATATCAACCGTTACTATGCGGGCATGCTGTCGTGCGGTCTGGACGCCAGCATCAACGATCGTGCCAACCATTCGCATCTGCCGAACGGTACCCTACGGTATTTTGCGGCCGTGTTGGTGGAACTGACCCACATGAAACGGTATGGCTACCACATCAAGGCAACGCTTGCCGACGGTTCGGTGGACGAGCGTGACATCATCTCTCCGCTGCTTACGGTCGCCAATTCGCGACATATCGGCGGAGGCATCGAAGTTTCGCCGTATTCGCGATTCTCGGACGGCTTGCTTGATCTGATATGGATGGATCATGTGCCGAACTTCGTCGAATGCGCGGAGGCCATCTCGCACGCCTACAATGGCAGGCTTCTCGCCAGCAAGGTATTTGGGTGGCAGCGCATTCGCGAAATCGAGATCAGTCGTGCCGATGACGGTGACGAGCCGCCGGTGTTCATGGCCGATGGTGAATACATCGGCCATCTGCCGGTCAAGGTCACCGCGCAAAGCCGGGCATTGCGTGTGCTCGTGCCGCCGGCGGTCGCCGAGGCGCAGGCTCGTGACGGCGAAGAGCAGACGCTCGAAGCCATTGCGCGTGACCATCGTGACCCCCTCACCGGAAATTTTCTCGATTAGGAAGGCTTGATGGGTATGCCGATAGCGTCTGCCGCCCGCGGAACCGGAATATGGAGACACGGTATCCTGTGAACAGGGAGAGGTTCCGGACGGTACGAACGAAGAGGTGTGTGGATGTTCACGGTGGCGGTCGTCGAGGATGAGGCCGATGCTGCGCGCAGGCTTGAGGCGTGTCTTGCGCGTTATTCGCGGGATCATCCGGGTGTGCGGTTCGATGTGACGGTGTTTTCGGAGCCGACGCGTCTGCTTGAGGGGTACCGGCCGGTGTGGGATGTCGTGTTCATGGACATCGAGATGCCGAACATGGATGGCATGGCCGCCGCGCGCAGGCTTCGGGCCCTTGACGGGCAGGTCGCCCTGGTGTTCGTGACGAACATGGCGCAGTTCGCGGCCAAGGGGTATGAGGTGGATGCGTTGGATTACGTCATCAAGCCGTTTTCCTACAACGACTTCGAACGCAAGCTCCGCCGTGCCGTGGCCATTCGCGGTGAGGAATCGGCGTCCGTCATGATCATGCAACGAGCCGGAACGCAACGTGTGCTCCTACGCGACATCGAGTATATCGAAGTCAAGAATCATAATCTGCTCTACCATACCGAGCGCGGCATTCTGACCGGTACCGGCACCTTGCAGGATGTGGAAGACAAGCTCGGCGACCGTGGATTCCTGCGCTGCAGCAAGGCGTTCGTGGTCAACGGTCGTCATGTCGTCGCCGTCAAAGGCAACGGGCTGACTCTTTCCGGCGGTGAAAACGTGACCATCGGCAGGACATACAGAAAGGCCTTCATGGTGGCGCTCGCCGCAAGCATGGGCGATGGCAATGTGATGTAAAGGCATATTGCAGTGTGACGCGGGTCAACGGAATGGATGAACGATGGTGCAGGCGATCGACGTGATACTGGCTTTCTTCACCGACAATGGCATGGTCGTGGAGCTGATGGTCTCCACGCTGCTGTTCACCTGGTGGTTGGAACGCCGTGACATGTTCTGGTGGCGTGCACTGACCGGTGCCGCCGTGATGCTTGTCGAATCGATGCTGTGGCATGGCTATGTGCCGGAGAACCTGTGGACCGTCACCGTGCAGAACATCATCGTGTTCGCATTATTGATCGCGTGGATCGGTGAATGCTGGAAGGTCAACATCCGTCAGGCGTTGTTCTACTTCGTCATGTCCGGCGCCATGCAGCATCTCGTCTACCGCGGTGCACGTCTGTTGTCGGTGGGCCTGCACCGTTGCTGGCCGGATGGTGCATGGATCGACACCTATGCGTATTCGTTCGTGCAGATCCCGCTCTACTGCCTTGCCTATGCCGTATTCGCCCGACCGATGGCGAAAAAGGACATTTCGATGGTGGGCGGTCGATCGGTGTTCGCCATGATGGTCGGCATGATGCTGTGCGTCAGCGTATTCACCAACATGTTCAACTTCCTCGCCTCGCCGGCATCCGGCGCGGCGGCATTCACCGTGTTCAGCCTGTTCGATTTCGTCACCTGCGTGTTCATGCTCGAACTCGCCATCGAACTCGTCTCCAAACAGCGCGCCCATGCGGAAGGGGAGGTGCTACGTCATCTGCTGCGACAGCAGAAGCAGCAGATGGAAAGCACGAAGGAGACCATCGATCTGATCAATGTGAAAACGCATGATCTGAAAAAACAGATCGTGCAACTTGGCCCCGCCATCTCGCAGGAGCAGGCGGGCGAGCTGCAGCAACTTGTTGAAATCTACGATTCTTCCGTGCGTACCGGCAATGAGACGCTGGATGTGCTGTTGGCGAGCAAATCATTGCTTTGCGAACAGCGCGGCATATCGTTTGACCGCATGGTCGACGGCGGTCTGCTCGACTTTATGAAACCTTCCGACATCTACTCGCTGGTCGGCAACGCGCTCGACAATGCGATGGAGGCGGTATCGGCATTGCCGGACGATGCGGAGAGATACATTGCCGTGCGGATATGCGAGAGCAAGGGGATGGCGATGATTCGCGTCGAGAATCCGTTTGCCGGGGAACTTGCGTTTTCCGACGGATTGCCGGTCACCACCAAAGGCGATACGCAATATCACGGTTTCGGCACGCGGTCGATTCGTATGATCGCCCGGCAATATCACGGGTACATGTCGATTTCCGCGCGCGACGGCATCTTCAGATTGACGGTGATCCTGCCACTTCAGTAACGCCGTCTGCAGGCCATGCGCGGACTGCGGTGTCGTTCGGCGCGTTTCGTCGACCGTTCACGAAGTGACGCTTATGCGCCGCCGAATGTTCAAGCACACTGGAGGCACGGGATTTTCACCGTCGAAGATTCCTGCAGAGATGCTGAAACTCAAGGAGTAAGAGATGCATGAGCGTACAGGCCTGTGGCGCGGTATCACCGCTGTGGGCGCATTGCTTCTCGCCGTCGCCATCATGGCGGGAACGATCATGGAGACGTACCGTACGTCCCTTGACGCGTTCGTCGGTACCAGAAGCCAGAGAACCGTAACGGACCAGTCCGCCGACAGCGGCGATAGCTGGACGTACAAATCCGAATACAAAACCGCCAAGGAAGCGTACGAGGGCTTTAAGAAGACGGCCATGGACGAGGCGCAGGAGACCTACGCGCTGCTGAAAAACAGCGATAACGCCCTGCCGCTTTCCAAGAGCGCGAAAATCACCATGTTCGGCGTGCGCAGCTATGCCCCGGTATATGGCAGCTCCGGCGGTTCCGTGACCGACGGCAATTCCACCGTCGAAATCACCAAGGCGTTCGAGGAGGAAGGCTTCCAGATCAATCCCTCCATGCTCAAGGCCTATCAGAATTATTTCAAAGACAAGAAATGGACCACCCCGCAGTTCGGCGGCGGCATCCTTCCCGAATATGAGGACATCACCAAGTACAACGACCCGTGCGAGCTGAGCCTCGACGAACTGGCCAAGCTCAATCCCGAATACAAGTCGCAATACGGCGAATATCAGGATGCCGCAATCGTGGTCGTCGGCCGTCCCGCTGGCGAGAACGGCGACGGCTACTATCCGGGCCAGGACGGTCTGGCCGACGGCGTGAATACCGTGACCGGCAACATCCTTTCCCTGAGTGATGAGGAAATGGCATTGGTCAACGAGGCCAAGGCCAATTTCAGCAAGGTGATCGTACTCGTCAACTCCACCAATCCGATGGAGATCGCCAACCTGCAGGACGATCCGGACATCGATGCCATTATGTGGATAGGCTATCCGGGCGCATACGGTTTCTATGGTGTGGCCGACGTGCTCAACGGCACGGTTTCCCCTTCAGCCCACCTGGGTGACGTGATGGCCAAGAACAGTGCCGTCGCGCCGGCCATGAGCAACTATGGCAACGTGGCCTGGAAGAACGCCTCCGACTTTTCCGAAGATGCGGCCGTCAACTCCTATCTGATGGAGGCCGAAGGCATCTACACCGGTTACCGCTACTACGAAACCCGTTACGCCGACATCGTCATGGGCAATGGCGGTGACACGGCTTCGGCCGGAACCTATGCCGCTTCCGACGGCACGGTCGCGACTGCGGATGGTACATGGGATTACGCCAACGAAGTGGTGTATCCGTTCGGCTACGGCCTGAGCTACACGACGTTCGAACAGAAGCTTGACGGCGTCGAGATCAAGGGCGACAAGAAAACCGCCGTCGCCACGGTCACCGTGAAGAACACCGGTTCCGTGGAAGGCAAGTCCGTGATCCAGCTGTACGCTTCCGTGCCATACACCGATTACGACAAGAAGAACGGCGTGGAGAAGTCCGCGATCCAACTCATGGATTTCGAGAAGACCAACGCCCTCAAGCCGGGTGACTCGCAGACCATCACCATGACGGTGGACTTGTCAAACCTTGCCAGCTATGACTCAAACAAGGCCAAGACCTACATCGTCGATCCGGGTGACTACTACTTCTCCATCGGCGACGACGTGCATGACGCCCTGAACAACGTGCTTGCCGCGCAAGGATACTCCGAATCCGACGGCATGACCGCCGCCGGAGACAAGACCAAGACCTATACGTGGTCGTGGGACGGCGACGTCGATGCCGATACCTTCGCCACCTCCAGCACCGGAACCAAGATCACCAACCAGCTCTCCGACGGCAAGTACGCCACCGATTACAACGCCTTTGACAAGGGCGCGGTCACGTATCTGACCCGTTCCGACTGGAACGGCACCTTTCCGAAGACCTACTCCGGCATCAGCGCCAATGAGGAAGTCTCCAAACTGCTGAACAACGATTTCATCGACCTGAAGTCGGACGGCGACGTCTCCGACATCACGATCGGCGACACCTCAAGCAGCCTGACTCTCAACGATATGAAGGGCGCTTCCTACGATGACGAGCGTTGGGACGAGCTGACCAGCAAGGTTTCCGTCAAGGAGTTCATGCATTTCGCGGAGACCGCGTTCCACGCCATCGGCGCAATCGATTCCGTTGGCCTGCAGGAAATGACCACGGATGACGGTCCAGGCGGATCCGACTCCCATTATCTCAATGAGGGTCAATATCAGGGGAAGGCCTATGCGGATGCCGACGATTACGCCGACAAGAGCTCCCGAGTGGCTCCTTCTCCCACCAACCTGGCCTACAGCTGGAACAAGGAGCTCGCCTACCGCAACGGCGAAGTGATTCTGGGCGAAAGCAGCCTGGTATTCCGTCTGCCGATCATGATCGCACCGGCCATGAATCTGCATCGTCACGCCTATAACTCCCGTGGCGTCGAATACTATTCGGAAGATCCGATCCTATCCGGATACATCGGCTCCGCCGTGGTGCAGGGCGCGCAGTCCAAGGGCGTGCTGGTGAACGTGAAGCATCTCGCATTCAACGATCAGGAGATCAACAGGTCCGGCATAGCCACGTTCATGAGCGAGCAAAAAGCCCGCGAAATGGAACTACGCAACTTCCAGCAGGCCTTCGAAGCCAACGGCAAGCCGGCTTCCTTCGAATCCGACGATGCCAAGAAAAACACCTACACCCAAGGTGCGCTCGGCGTGATGACCTCCTACAACCGCATCGGTGCGGTCGCCTCCAGCGCCAACGCCGCGGTCATGGTCAACATCCTGCGCGACGAGTGGGGCTTCACCGGCTACAACGTCACCGACTTCACCTCGGTCTCGCCCCATGCGGCGCCGAAGGAATCCGTGCTCGCAGGCACATCAGCCTTCTGCGGCTTCGGCAATCAGGGCGTGAAGTATTGGGATGCCGCCACGCTGAGCAAGGACCGTGACATGCTCCTGGCCATCAAGCAGAACATGCACTATTCGCTCTGGGCCATCGCCAACTCCAACGCGATGAACGGCGTGAACTCCAGCACACACACCGAAAACGTCATGACGTGGTGGCGTGCGGTCTATCTCGGCGTGATCGCCGCCTCCGGCGTGGTCACCCTGATCGGCCTGGCCGGTTATACGACGACCCGCATCCGTCCCGCCCGCAATGCGGCCAACGGTCCGACGGCGGCTTCGAAGTGAAAGGAACGATCATGGCAACGACAATCAAAACCCATGTTTCCGAGCTTGCGGCCGCAGCGGCGACGCTCATCGGACTGATGGTCTACCTCGTCAATTCGACGACCGGATACATGGCCGGCCAAGGATTGAGCGCGCTGGTCATCGCGCTGAGCGTGGTGGCGATCGTGGCGCTCGCCGCCCGTGCGTTCGCAGGCAACCGTCTACCGGCGGTGCTGAACGACGTACTGCTGATCGGAGCCGAAGTGCTGTTACTGGTGAGCTTCGCGCAGTTCGTGCTTGAACGCGTGCGCCTTGCCGCCGACATCTACTTCATTCCGGTTAACTATCCGGCATCGGAGCAGACCTCGCTCAATGTCGCACTGATCGGTGTGGCATGCTACCTCGTGGCCATCCTCCTGCTCGTCGTCAAGGCGTTCACCGCCAAGGACGCACAACATACGGCGGTCATGCTGGAACCGGCCGCCGAATAACGACCATATGCCGTTCGCATGGGCGGCACCACCATCAGGCCATCCGGCGGCGAGCGCCGATCGCAGTGATTGCGATTCGCAAAGACGTCGCCGGTGGCCATGCCATACGTTGCAATTTCAGAGGAGATTTTAGGAATCATCATGCAGGCAGCAGATTTCAATGCAGGCTGGGCCTATCGCCATCTTGACGCCGATGAGGATTGGACCGCCGTTACGATTCCACATGATGCGATGCTGTATGAGCCGCGCCATGCGCTCGCGGCAAGTGGATTGAATTCCGGCTGGTTCGAAGGTCGCGATTATGAATACGTCAAGCATTTCATGCCGGAACGGGATATGGCCGGCAGTCGGATGCTGCTTGAATTCGAGGGCGTCTATCATCATGCCGAGGTGTGGGTGAACGGTGAGAAGGCGGCGTTTCGCCCGTACGGATACACCAATTTTTACGTTGATCTGACCGACCGCGTTCGTTTCGGTGAAGACAATGAGATTCGCGTGATTGCACGCAATGCCGATCAGCCGAATTCCCGTTGGTACTCCGGAGCCGGTATCTACCGTCCCGTCACGTTGTGGACGTCGCCCGCCGAGCATATCGCCGTGGACGGTCTCTTCGTGCGTACTATCGCCGCGGATCCGGCGAATGGCACCGCACGTATCCGCGTCGAGGTAGAAACGACTGCGGCAGGCAGTGTGCACATTGAAATCGCCGACATGGCGGGCGGGATCGCAGCCAGTGTCACGCAACCATGCGAGGCTGGGGTAAACAGGTATGAGTTCGGCATTGCCGACGCGAAACCATGGTCCGTGAACCGTCCGGAACTGTACGTGTGCACCGCGCGTTACACCACGCAACATGGGGATTCCGACGAGGCTGCGACCACGTTCGGTATCCGTACGCTCGAATGGGGGAGCGGGGGACTGCTGATCAACGGCGAGCGCGTGATCATCCAGGGCGCGTGCATCCATCATGACAACGGCGTGCTTGGCGCATGCGCGTATGCCGACGCCGAGGAGCGCAAGATTCGTCTGATGAAGGCGAATGGCTACAATGCCATCCGTTCCGCGCACAATCCGTGTTCGAAAGCACTGTTGGAGGCGTGTGACCGACTTGGTGTGCTGGTGATGGATGAGTATATCGACCATTGGTATATTCATAAGACGCAGCATGATTACGTTGATTATTTCGACGAATGGTGGCGTCGTGATCTTGCCGACATGGTGATGAAGGATCGCAACCATCCGAGTGTGATACTGTACTCCACCGGTAATGAGGTGTCGGAAACGGCGCAGAAGCGCGGTATTGCGCTCACGCGTGCGATGACTGAATATCTGCATGCGCTTGACGACTCCCGTCCTGTCACCTGCGGTGTGAACATCTTCTTCAATTTTCTTTCGTCGATCGGCTTTGGCCAGTATTCCGACAAGAAGGCCGCGAAGGAGGCCGAGGCCGCCGAGAAGCGCCGTGCCGCAGGACAGGCCGCCGACAAGCATAAGGCTGTCGGCAGTGAGTTCTTCAACAATATGGCCGGCGTGCTGGGCGCCGATTTCATGAAGACCGGTGCTGCGCTGCCGTTTTGCGATTGGGTGACGCGAGATGCGTTCGCCGCGATGGACGTGGCCGGCTACAACTATGGCATCAAGCGATATGTTCACGACCTGAAGAAGTATCCGGATCGACTGATTCTCGGCTCCGAAACCTTCTGCAACGATGCATACCGCTTCCGCGAGCTCGCCAAACGCGAACCGCGGCTGATTGGCGACTTCGTATGGGCGGGCATGGATTACATCGGTGAAACCGGCGTGGGGGCCTGGGAGTACGAGGATTATGCGACCTTGAACATCGAATACGGTTGGCTGACCGCCGGTTCGGGACGGGTGGACCTGACCGGCCGCGCATTGGGTGAGGCATATTACACGCGTGTGGCGTTGGAGGAGGCTTCCGGACCATGGTTGGCTGTCTGCCCGGTGAACCATACGGGAGACAAGCATTCGCCGAGCGCGTGGAAGATGAGCAACGCCATCGACTCGTGGAGCTGGAATGGCTGCGAAGGCCGCAAGGCGAACGTTGAGGTCTACGCGAGGGCCGCGTCCGTCTCCTTGGTGCTCAACGGCCGTGAAATCGGACGCAAGGCAATGCGCAACGATTGCATCGCCTGTTTCTCATGCACATACGAGCCGGGCACGCTGGAAGCCGTGGCCTACGATGAATCCGGCCGTGAAATCGGCCGCAATCAGTTGGTCAGCGCTTCTGCCGAAACACGATTGAGCGCATCCGTGGAATATACGGGTCGTGAACTTGCGTACGTGCGCGTGCGCTACACCGATGGGCACGGCGTGACCAAACCACTTGAGCGAGGCACGTTACGTGCGACACTGATCGGTCCCGACGGCAAGGGAGGCGGGGCCGGCGGAGACACTGACGAAGCTGTCGGCGGAGCGAAACTGCTCGGTTTCGGTTGCGCCGCACCTTGCAACAAGGGCAGCTTCGTCACCGGCGAAACTGGCACCTACTATGGCGAGGCGCTCGCCGTGGTGAGGATGCCGCAGTCGCAAGAAGGTACGGCGGTGCTGCACATAAGCGACGGCAGGCTATCGGCGCAGGTGAGCGTCGAGCCGATCGGCATCGTGAATCGTGCGGATTCGACGAGGTGGGAGGGATGATGCCCGAACGGACTGAAATCATCAGTGGGCACGACGGCGGTCCGATTGCCGTGTGGTGGCGGCGCTTCGCGGCGAAGCATAGGCTGATCGCGCAGTTCGTGATGTTCTATGCGTTCTCACTGTTCGTCACCATACTGCAGTACGTGATGCTCACGTTCCTGCCCAACCTGTTCTACGCGAACACCAACTGGTGCGATATACCATGCCAACTCATCCATCTGGCTCTTGGACCGGTCGATACGTACGTGTTCGACTATCCGGTCACTGGTGATGCGACGGGCGGCATGGGGTATTTCGCGGCGTTCGCCATCACGCTGTTCATGGCGCAGTGCGTGAACTTTCCGATGCAGCGCAACATCACGTTCAAATCACATGGCAACGTGTGGTTCCAAATAGCCTGGTATGTGGTGGCGTTCGTGCTCATCACCATTGTGTGCAGCTTCCTGATGGGCCTGTATGTGCCGTTGTGCAAGCGGTTTTTCGCGCCGGCCGTGTACAACATCCTCATTACCGTCATCAATGGCGGCGTGCAGATGGTGATTTACTTTCCGATCTACAAGATCATCTTTCCGGAGGGTGAGGCGAAGTAACCGATTCGACGGTCGGTGAAGGCGCCGGATATGGCGTCCGTCTATGTGCACCGGAAGCTTGTAGCGGACTGCGAAAGGACTGTACCCGACGCTTTCGCCATTGACAAGGCGAAGTTCGGGTACAGTCGTCGGATTGGCGTTATCGCCATGCAGGCCGCACGGTTCAGGCCGCCAGATCTTCGCGGCGGGCCATGGCCTGCTCAAAGTCCTTGGTGCCCGTGAACACCTCCTGCAGCCACGGGTTCACGTGCTGCTTCCTGGCACGGTACATGATATAGCCGAATGCGAGCACGTTCGCCACGAGTGCGATGATCGACACGGTCAGGTTCACGTTCGGGTTGTTCACCGACTGCACGGCGAACTTGGACTCGTCCTGGAAGGCAGGGAACACCTGCGCGAACATGCACCAGATGGCGAGTGTGTTGGCGCGGTTCTGAATCCAGCCGCCCTTGTTCCAGAAGAAGTTGGCGACGGTCGGTGCAAGCAGCAGCGCCAGACCGCAGTACCACGAGTGGGTGGGCAGGCAGTTGTAGGTGTAGCAGAAGTTCCACAGGTCGTAGGCTACGATGAACACCCACGTCATGTCGGGCCAGAGCATGTCCTGCTTCCTCTTCGACACGTAGATGCCGAACCATCCGGTCATGCAGGCGATGTTGATGAGGCCCGCCACGCCGTTGAACACGTTGTGCCAGCCGCCCATGAGCGTCACGCCTTCGGTGGAGACCCAGGTGGTGCCCCATGCGCGGATCGCGGATTCGAAGTCGGAAACCACGGCGATGAGGATGTTGATGGCCACGATTACGAACGGGAAGCATTTGAACCATTCGGATTTGCCGATGGCGCCCCACTTGTACTTGAGTGCCATGAAGCCGATGCATCCCGCGGTCGCTGCGTACAGTTTCGCATAATGGAACCAGCTGGTCATGTGCACGTAGGTCGGGTTGGTCAGCGCCCATTCGGCGCCGGCGGCAGCGGCTACATAGATGGTGATGAAATAGACGGTCAGGATCGCAGGAACGACCAGGAACGCCACGATACCGCCGGTCTTGGTGCGGCGGGCCAGCTCATTGGCGCCGATCAGGCAGCAGAAGACAAGGATCCAGCCGATCCACTGATATACGGCGGTGTCGCCATAGACTTGGAACAACATCGCTTTTCCTTTCACTCGGGTACATGCGTGAGCCCCGCTCACTCAATGTACGGGTCCAGGTGCAGCGTCTGCGCCGCAACCTGTCTGACAACGGTGTCATCGGTGTCGGGATGCAACCTGATCAGTGAAATCAGGCCGACGATCAGCGTGTAGAAGGTCTCATGCACGTTACGGATCGGCATGCCGTGCAACCGTTCGAAATCACGCACGGTTGAGGCGCAGATGTATTCGGCGATGCGATCGGCGGCGCGGTCGATGAACTTGATGTACAGTTCCGCGTTGCCGTCTGCGATCATGCGCTGACTGAACGGTCCCTCATCGTTGATGAGGCCGCGCGTCAGGCGCACCACGTCGTCGAGTGCTTTCGAGATGTTGCCCACTTCGCGGTTGCGATTCCACTCCTCCAAAACGGTGATGACTTCATCGATGACGTCGTCCAGTACGGCGTCGGCGACCTGGTCCTTGTCTTGGAAATAGTGATAGAAGAGCGATCGGGTCATGCCGACACGGCCTGCGATATCGCTGACCGTAATCTTCGAGAAGCCTTTTTCCAGGCAGATTTCGCGTGCCGCATGCACGATTTGCGCGCGACGTGCGTCTCCTGCCGTTGCAACGGAAATCTGGTTCCGTCCGTTCATTGCGCTCTCCTCACGTTGAGTGGCGGTCCCATCGATGCGACACGTTGACACTCTGTCAATTTTTTGACGCGACCAAGTCTAAGCCCAATATTGACACAGTGTCAAACCGAGGTGGGTCGGTGACGCTCACATGGCGATTACTGGTATGACAACAGGTTACGCAACCGTCGGTCATAGGGGTCGTGCGGCGTCTATCGGCGTGTCATGTTCCGCTTCTGAAACGGGCCGGCGAAACCGACCGCGCCATCTTGAACTTGCGTGAGAAGACCTCGAGGCTGGAAAAGCCGCAGGCACGCGCCACCTGCGCCACCTCCATGTCGGTCATGCTCAGCAGATCGCAGGCCTTAGCGATGCGGATGTTGTCGATATAGTCCTTCAACGTCAAACCGGTCGCGCTTTTGAATCGGCGGGACAGATGGCTGCGGTCGGTGTGCAGTGCCTCTGCCACACGGCCCACATTGATGGATTCGGCATAATGTTCGGCGACGTATTGCGCTGCGGCGGTGGCGAGCGCACCGCCGGCACCCGCGTCATCAGGCCGTGATTGCGTGGTGGCGCCACCCGCCGTCGCCATGGCGAGCGCCAGCCGGTGCAGGAACTCCAGGGTGATGGCGTTGAGCTTGATCTCGTCGGCGAAACTGCCGGATGTGTAGTCGAAACAGGATTGAATCAACGCCAGGAACGCCGAGGTGTCGCCGACATGGAACGCGTTGCGGTCGTGGGCCAGGCCGATTCCCGCCAGGCATCGTTGTACGCCGTTGCCGCCCAGTCCCAGCCATAGGTAGGTCCAGGGATCGGTTGCGCAAGCCTGATAGGTGACCGGCGAATCCGGCCGGATGATGAACCCGTCGTGGGCTTTCAGCCGGAATACCGCGCCTTGGCTGTGCAATTCGCCGCTACCGGACAGCACCAGATGGATGATGGTGTGATCGCGCAGTGCCGGGCCTACGTCGTGGCCCGGTTCCGTTCTCGAGATGCCGCAGAACGCGAACGATACGCCATTCGCCGATGAGGGCGGGTCCGTATGGCCCGATGTGAACGGGCAGAAGGAGGGCAACGTGTAGACCTGTGCGTGCTCCATGTCGCCTCCCTGCGGTCTCAATGCGCCGGCCGACCGGATTGCCGGCCGTTTGAAGACAGTAGAAGACAGTATAGGCGGACCTGCCGTGCCGGCCACCGGTCGGTCGCCGGTCGACTGACCGGCCGACAGCCGGCAGCGACGCTCAGTCGGCGGTCAGCACGAACAACCGTGATGAGAAGTCGGTGGTGACGCCCAGCGGGTTCACGTCATCCATCTGCCCGCAGGAGGCATCGGAATCGACCAGACCGATGCGCATGAGTTCGGCACCGGTGAACGACCTGCCGGCAATGCTGGAAGCGCCGGTGCAATCCACCTTATATGTCAGTCCTGCATCCAAACCGCGCAACGCAAGTCGTGTGAACGCACCGTTCGGCGTGATCAGCAGACGGTAATCGCCGACGATCGCGGTATGACGATCACGGGAAACCACCATCCAGGCAGCCTTCTCATTGCCGTACGGGGCGATCAGCCGGTGGAAATCGCCGGTATGCAGTATTTCGCGGTATCGCTTGAACCATGCGACCTGCCTGTGGACCTCATCCAACTCGGCGGCCGACAGACGCCCCAGATCAAGTTCATAGCCGAACGTGCCGAATGCGGCGACGTTCGCGCGCGTGGCAAGCGGCGCCGAACGCATCGTCTGATGGTTCGGCGTGATCGACACATGCGCGCCCATCGTGCTCAGCGGGTAGAACATGCTCGTGCCATACTGGATCTTCAGCCGTTCGATGGCGTCCGAATCATCCGAACACCAGATCTGCGGCGTATAGAACAGCATGCCCATGTCGAACCGGCCACCGCCCGACGCGCAACCCTCGATGATGAGCTCCGGGAAGGCCGTGAGCAGCCGCTCCAGCAAATCGTAGACGCCCAGAATGTAGCGATGGTACGCCTCGCCCTGATGTTCGGCATCGCGCGACAGGTCGTAGCCTTCCGAGACGAAACGGTTCATATCCCACTTGATGTATGAGATGTTCGCGGAACCCAGCAGCGCGCTCATCTGCTCGAAGATGTTGTCGACCACCGCGGCATCCGCGAAATTCAGCAGATACTCATTACGGCCATGGCTGGGCTTACGGTGGGGAGTGCGAATCGCCCAATCCGGATGCGCACGGTACAGGTCGGAATCCGCATTCACCGCCTCCGGCTCGAACCACAGGCCGAAACGCATGCCCAGATCGTTGACGCGGCGGGCCAGCGAGGCCAATCCGTTCGGCAGACGCCGCGGATTCGGCCGCCAATCGCCCAACCCTGCGGTATCGTCATTGCGTGCGCCGAACCAACCATCATCCAGCACGAACAGTTCGATGCCGGCATTCCGTGCGGTCCGTGCGATGTCGACCAGCCTGTCCTCATCGAAATCGAAATACGTCGCCTCCCAGTTGTTGATGAGCACCGGTCGCTCGCGTCGCTTCCAAGGACCGCGCACGATATGCTCCAACACCGTACGGTGGAAGGCATGGCTCAGGCCGGTCAGGCCCTCGGCCGAAAACGCGAGCAACGCCTCCGGCGACTGGAACGTCTCGCCCGGCGCAAGGCGCCATGAGAAGCCGAAATCATTGATGCCCACTTGCACGCGCGTCACGTCGAACGTGTCCACTTCGGCATGCAGATCGAAATTGCCCGAATACTCGAAGGCCACGCCGATCGCCTCGCCCTGCGACTCCGTGGTGGCCGGACGCGCGAATACCGCGCACGGGTTCAGAAAATGCCCGCTCGCATTGCGCAACGATTCGATCTGCTGCACACCGTAATGCAACGGTTGCGTATGTGGATGGCGCTCGCGGGCCCATGCTCCGGCGAATTCGGTCATCGTGTAGTTACGGTCGGGCAGGTCGAGATTGAAACTCATCACGCGTTCGAGGCTGACCGGCTCGCCTCCGCCATTCGTGATGCGCACGCTGCGCGCGATGACCGGCTGGTCGCGGAAAATCGTGTATTGCAGGATTACGGTGAGACCTGTCGGCCGGTCGATGAGCTCGATTTCCAACGTAGTCGCCTCATCGTCATGCTCCACATACGTTGCCGGCAGTCCCGCAAGTCGTGGTTTGCCGGCGATGATGCGATAGCCGCCTGCGTATGTCAGATCGGTGAGGGTCGATCCGTTGCCCTGCCGGACTTCCAGCGCCGGCCGCCGGTAGTCGCCGCCACCGTATTCGGGGAATTCCTGACGCATCCTTTCCAGCGTGTAGGTGAGGTTGCCGGGAATGCGGCATGTGGTGGTGGGCGAATGCGTCACCTCCGTCAGATAACTGAAATCCTCACGGTCCGGTACGGCTGCGCCGAAATACAGATTGATGAGCTTGCCCTGCCCGTCGGCGTGGAAGACGTAGCTGATCCGACCGTTGGTCAGATGGAACTGCCGAGTATGCTCGTGCACGATGATGGCGGCGGTGTTGTCGGTCATGATGGCCTCGCTGGTTCGTTTGCTGATGGTCGATTGGGATTGGTTGGAGGTCAAGTGTAGGGAGCGCACGCGTGCGATGCCGCGCCGGAAACCGGCGGTTTGTGCGCTGTCGATGACGATTTGTGGCGAGGCTCGCGCTTCGTCGGTGCGCTCGCCCGCGAGTCGAGCGAGACGGCTGGAAAACGGACTGTGCCTGGGGCGTATCGTGTCGTAAGAAATCGGTAGCCTAGTGACATTACGGCGGAAGGATTTTGCTATGGCATTGGCACTGTACAGAAGATATCGCCCCGATACGTTCGACGGGGTGATCGGGCAGGATCAGGTCACCGTTCCGCTCATGCGCGCGCTTGACGAAGGCAAGCTGACGCACGCCTATCTTTTTTCCGGCCCGCGCGGTTGCGGCAAAACGTCGTCCGCGCGTATTCTGGCCCGATGCGTGAACTGCGAGAAGGGGCCGACCTCGCATCCGTGCGGCGAATGCGAGAGCTGTCGCGATCTGGCCACCGGCGGTCCCGGTTCCATCGACGTGGTCGAAATCGACGCCGCCTCGCACAACGGCGTGGATGACGCCCGTGAACTGCGCGAACGCGCCGGTTTCGCCCCGGCCCGCGACCGCTACAAGATCTTCATCCTCGACGAGGCCCACATGGTCACGCCGCAAGGCTTCAACGCACTGCTCAAAATCGTGGAGGAGCCACCGGAACATGTCATGTTCATCTTCGCCACCACCGAACCCGACAAGGTGATCGGCACCATCCGCTCGCGCACCCACCATTATCCGTTCCGTTTGGTGCCGCAGGAGGTCATGGGGCCTTATCTGGAGCGAATCTGCAGCGACGAGCATATCGAGGCCGAGCCGGGTGTGCTGCGGCTGGCCATGCGTGCCGGCGGCGGCTCCGTGCGCGATACGCTGTCCGTGCTCGACCAGCTCATGGTCGGTTCCGTGGATGGTGTGATTCCCTACGATTCCGCCGTGGCATTGCTCGGTTTCACGCCCGAGGCGCTGATCGGCGAGGCGATCGATGCCGTGATCGACAAGAACGGCGAAGCGTTGTACGGCGTGGTGCAGAAGGTCGTGGTCGGAGGATTCGATCCTCGTCGTTTTGTGGAGGATCTGCTCGCTCGCGTACGTGATCTGCTTGTGCTCACGTTGGGCGGGGAACGTGCGGAAAGCGTGCTCTCCGACGATTCCGCCGCCGAAGACATGGACGATTTGCGCCGTCAGGCTTCCGCGTTGGGCTTGGCCGCGTTGACGACGATGGCCGATACCATCAACGCCACGTTGGGCGGTATGACCGGTGCGATTTCGCCGCGCATGCGTTTGGAGCTGCTTGCCGCGCGCCTGCTCGCCGGACGTGAGACCAACGGCTCGTCCGGAGTGGCCGGTGATACCACGGCCCCCGATGCGGCAGCGCAACCATCCGGCGGTTCCGCGCGTTACGGCATGGCCGGATCGCGCCGCCGTCCGGCACAGGCCGAGACCCAGCCATCGCAACCTGCGCCAAGCGTGCCGCAACAATCCGTGCAGGCTTCCACGGCACCGAAAAGTTCGGCGGATGCCGTGACTTCCGGCATGGCATCCACCATGGCCGCCTTCGAACAGGCCATGAACGCGCCGCTGGGAGATGGGGAAGCCAAGGCACCGTCGCAGACGGCCGCGCCTTTGCCGGCAAACGACAACCGCACGCCCGATCAGAAGTGGGACGCTCTGGTGGCAAGTCTGCCGGACGACGTACGACGCTACATCAATCGTGAGAAGGTGCCGCGCATCATGCTCGACGAGCAGGCCCAAGGCGGTCCCAAACTGTGGATCAAATTCGACAGGTCCCTGAGCAAGTACGCCTTCGCCAAGGCCGTCGCCTCCGAATCGCTGAATGGCACCAACAACGTGGTGAGCATCGTGCGTGCCGAAGTGCATAAGGTGTTCGGCCCGAGCGTCACGCTTGCGCCTGCCAAGAAGCTGGCCGATGGGGAAGTGGCCGTGCCGTGGAGCAAACTCAGCCCCGAGGAACAGCGCAAGATCAACGCGCAGCTCGTACAGGAACAGCTCAAGGCGGCAACCCTGCTGACGCAGAATCTGGGTTCCGATTCCGCCGCCGGCAAGGAGCCGAAAGACGGCGAAAAAGCCGAGTCTGCCGCGGATCCGACGGACGGGGAGAGCCACCGAGGCGGGTCCGCAACCGCTTCGGCGGAAGCTGATCCGTGGAGTGCTCCGGCGCAGTCCGCCGCACCCGCCGACGATGATCCGTGGGGTGCGCCCATGCAGTCTCCCGTTGCGGTGAACGTCAACGACGTGAAGGCGCCGGAACGGCATCGGAAGCATGTCGCCGTGCCGGATATCAGTGACGACGTGGATCCGTGGGCCGCCTCGGTTCCTACCCCGCAAGGCATGTCCGATTCCATGCGGGCACCCGATCCGATGCAGGCGGCCGATTCCGTACAAGCCATGCCGCAGGATGACGATGATCCGTGGAATCAGCCGTTGCCGCAGCCGGTGCAGCAATCGCAATCCCAGCCATCCCAGCAATCTCAAGCACCGTCGGC
This sequence comes from Bifidobacterium sp. MSTE12, assembly GCF_000513015.1. NCBI lineage: Bacteria > Bacillati > Actinomycetota > Actinomycetes > Bifidobacteriales > Bifidobacteriaceae > Bifidobacterium > Bifidobacterium sp. MSTE12. The sequence goes on from NZ_AZYA01000035.1 coordinate 116,835, forward strand.
GAGGCAGCATCGCGATCTGCGTCATGAGGCGGTATCGGCTGCCAATGATCCGTGGAGCCAGCATTTCGCCGCCCCGGAACCGGCAAAGCCGCAAGTTGCCGCGGAAGATGACGAGTACTCGATGAGTGACGAGTCGCTGGGCACTGCGACCGCGCTGGATGTGGACGAATTGAGCCGTATTTTCGAAGTCAAGAAAATCGAGGATTTCACGGCGGACGATCCGAAGAATCCGCGTAACATGCAGACGAAGAAGAGCCTCGACGACTAGTCACGCAACCACTGAAAGGTAACAATTTCCATGGCATTGGCCTATGACGGCGCCATCCAGCGCCTCATCGACGCATTCGCGCACCTGCCCGGCATCGGGCCGAAAGGAGCGCAACGTATCGCCTTCTACATGCTTAACGCCTCCGATGAGGAGTCGCAGGGCCTGATTGACGCCATCACCGAAGTCAAGGAAAAGGTGCGATTCTGCGAAATCTGCGGCAATGTGTGCGAGACCAGCCCCTGCCCGGTGTGTGTGGACCCTCGTCGCGATCGTAGCGTGATTTGCGTGGTGGAGGAGCCGAAGGACGTGATGAGCATCGAGCGCACGCGCGAATACCGTGGCCTGTACCATGTGCTCGGCGGGGCGATCAATCCGATGGCGAACGTGCAGCCGAGCGATCTGAACATCGCCAAACTCATCGAGCGGTTGAAGGACAGCGAAGTCAAGGAGGTGATTCTCGCACTCAATCCGAACGTGGAAGGCGAGGCCACCACCAGCTTCCTCGCACAGCTGCTCTCGCAGACCGACATCAAGGTGACGCGTCTGGCCAGCGGCCTGCCGGTGGGCGGCGACCTCGAGTATGCCGACGAAATCACCTTGGGGCGTGCCCTCGCCGGCCGCCGCAATGTCTGACCGTCGCATGCCCTCCAACGAAGGCGCCGACGTTGCGGAATGAAGATGGCAGAGGCCCATTCGTGGAGTCTCGCAATTCCGTATGCTGGGCGTAGAGGGGCTTGACAAATCGGAATTTTTCTATAATCGTGCCGCTTGTCTAGAATCACAAGCAGGCAACACACTGAGAAGATTGGATAGTTGTGGCTCTTATCGTGCAGAAGTATGGCGGCTCCTCCGTGGCCGACCCAGAATCGATCAAGCGCGTGGCCCGACGCATCATCGAAACGAAGAACGCCGGCAATGATGTGGCCGTCGTGGTCTCCGCCATGGGCGACACCACCGATGACCTGATCGATCAGGCGCTCAGCATCGATTCCAACCCGCCGGCACGCGAGATGGACATGCTGATGACCGCAGGCGAACGTATTTCGATGAGTTTGCTCGCGATGGCGATTCATGCGGCCGGTTCACATGCATACTCCTTCACCGGTTCCCAGGCCGGTTTCATGACCGATGCCCAATTCGGCACCGCACACATCAAGGCCGTGAAGCCCGATCGTGTGCGCCGCGCGCTCGACCTTGGTTCCGTGGCCATCGTGGCCGGTTTCCAAGGCGTGAACGAGGGTGGTGACGCCACCACGCTCGGCCGTGGCGGTTCCGACACCTCCGCGGTGGCGCTGGCGGTGGCGCTGGACGCCGACGTGTGCGAGATCTACACCGATGTCGACGGCGTATTCACCGCCGACCCGCGTATCGTCCCGGCCGCCCGCCGCATTCCGGTCATTGATTACGAGTCGATGCTGGAGATGTCATCCTGTGGATCCAAGGTGCTTGCCTTGCGTTGCGTGGAATACGCGCAGCGCTTCAACATGCCGTTGCATGTGCGTAGCTCCTTCTCACATCGCCGTGGCACGCTGATTGTGCCGGAAGGCGTCGACCCGCGCAACCTGCCGAATATCTGAACACCAGTAAAGCTTCGAAATCACTTGAATCAAAGGTAAGAACAATGAGCGAAAACAACAAGTCCCTGGGCGACCTGTTCCCCGATCTGGGACCGGAAGTGCCGATCATCTCCGGTGTCGCGCATGACAGCACCGAGTCGCTGGCCACTGTGCGTCGTGTACCGAACGAGCCGGGCATGGCCGCCAAGGTGTTCACCATGCTGGCCGAAGCCGGCGTGAACGTCGACATGATCGTGCAGGCCTCCGCCTCCACGGGCACCGCCGACATCTCCTTCACCGTGCCGGGCACCGCCGCGGCCAAGGTGCAGGAAGTGCTGCAGGAGAAGCAGGACGAGCTGGGCTACCAGTCCTTCGACGTCGACGCCAATGTAGGTAAGGTCGCCGTGGTGGGCGTGGGCATGAAAACCCATTCCGGCCTGGCTGCCAAGTTCTTCAACGCGCTGAGCGACGAAGGTGTGAACGTGCTGATGATCTCCACTTCCGAGATCCGCATCGCCGCACTCGTGCCGCTCGGGCAGCTCAACGACGCCGTCAGGGCATTGCATACCGCGTACGGCTTGGATTCCGATCAGGTGGAAGCCGTGGTGTACGGCGGTACCGGCCGCTGAACCGAGTGGCTGTTTTGGCCTCTTTGGTTTCTTTATGAGGTGGGTTTTCGCGCACGATTCGCGAAAGCCCACTTTTTTGTAGGTCGTGTTTTCCGAACCCCAATGTGAAAGCCCCCTAACTATTCTGTGGGGTCACTCCAAAGAGATCGATTCGTCCTTAGGGGGTATTGGGCGTGGATGAAGAGCCTCAAATCGTCGTACCGCTTACGCACGATCCCTTCAAACCCCTTGTTCTGCGAATCATGCATTGCACAACGGCTTCACCGATTATGGCGTTCGTTGCGGCTGCACGCCGGATCGCAAGGCCTGTCATGCCATCTGAATATGCAACTGGGGTCTCTTTATCGGATGCATCCGATAAAGAGACCCCAGCCAGCATCTCTGACGGTCTTCCGCTAGAGATGCGCAGTCATGGAATCACTTCTTGGTGATGTAGCCCAGCGCTTTGAGCATTTCGGCGCTTTCCAACGCTCCGCCGGCGGCGCCGCGCAAGGTGTTGTGCGCCAGTCCCACGAACTTCCAATCGAAGATGGAATCCTCACGCAGACGGCCGATGGAGACGCCCATGCCGCCTTCGTAATCCACATCCTTCTTGACCTGCGGGCGATCGTCTTCGGTCAGGTACTGGATGAACTGCTTCGGGGCGTGCGGCAGACCCAGCTCGGCGGCCTTGCTGGTATAGCTCACCAGACGGTCGACGAGCTCCTCCTTGGTCGGATTCTTGCCGAAATTGATGAACACGGTGGCGGTGTGGCCGTTGAGCACGGGCACACGGATGCACTGCGAAGTGATGCGCAGCGGGCCGTCGAACGGTACGATCTCACCCTGCTCGTCATCCACATGGCCGAAGACCTTGAGCGGTTCCTTCTCGGATTTCGCTTCCTCGCCGGAGATGAACGGAATGATGTTGCCCAGCATTTCCGGCCAATCGTTGAATGTCTTGCCTGCGCCGGAGATGGCCTGATAGGTGCTCACGACGACTTCGCGCGGTTCGAATTCCTTCCACGCGGCGAGAGCCGGCGTATAGGCTTGGATCGAACAGTTCGGCTTGACCGCGATGAAGCCGTGCTTGGTGCCGAGGCGCTTGCGCTGGTGGGCGATCACGTCGTAATGCTCGGGGTTGATCTCCGGTACGACCATCGGCACGTCCGGCGTCCAACGGTGGGCGCTGTTGTTGGACACGACCGGGGTCTCGGTCTTCGCGTATTCCTCTTCGATCGCGCGGATCTCGTCCTTCGGCATGTTCACCGCGGAGAATACGAAATCGACGTCCTTGACCACATCCTCGACGTCGGCCACGTTCTTGACGACCATGTTCTTGACGAATTCCGGCATCGGGGTTTCCATCTTCCAGCGACCGCCGATGGCTTCTTCGTAGGTCTTGCCGGCACTGTGCGCGGACGCGGCAAGGGTGACCACTTCGAACCACGGATGGTTCTCGAGCAGCGTGACGAAGCGCTGCCCGACCATGCCCGTAGCTCCGAGAATGCCGACCTTAATCTTTTCGGACATAACAACCTCTCGCTTGATGATGGAACGGTTCTGCAATTTCGATTGATGTACGCTTGAGGTCGACCAGCCGGCCCCAAACGACGTCGTGGGCGGCCACACGCGTTGTTTAATCTTACGAAATCGCCGGAACAACACCCTTCCGCCTTCCGTATGCTGGTCCGTCGCCCGGTTTGTCCGATTCTGGAGAATCGGACAACTGCGAAGCGGTTCAAGATGTCTGTGTGTCCGATTCTGGAGAATCGGACAAGTTGAGGCCTGCGTCACGGATATAACCGCTCGTGCGCCTTGCGTACACTGGTAAGCATGTCGAAGGCATCAGAAGAAGCGCAGAAGCAGCTGGATCGTATCGTGGCATTGGGCTACCCAGACGTGGCCGATATGTCGGCAGGGGCGTTCCGTGCACTGGCCCGTCCGCTCATCCGTGCACTGGAGGATTCCGATCTGGGTTCCGACATTCTGCTGGTTCCTACGCGCGAGCTGGTTTCGCCCGAATCGTTGATCGCCCGTACGTCAATCAACCGTATGGCGGGCTTCACCACCATGCCTCCGCGTGATATCGCCAGCTTCCTGCCGCAGGACGGCTTCGAGCCGCCGGAGGGACCGTTCTACCTAGTGCTTGAACCGCATACCGGCACCTGCTATATCAACCGTGAGCCGGATGTGGCGCGCAAACTTATCGATTCCGATGAACGCCTGCCCCTTACGTTGGAGGAAGGTCTTGCGATCGCCACCCAGCATCCGGAATGGTTGTTGGAAAAGAACGGCTTTAACCTGCTCGGCTCGCGCAGTGCCGACGGCCGCGTGCCCAGCATCTGGATGAGCCAGAACGCTCCGCGACTGGGTGCGGTCTGGCCGAATTCCCGCCACACCTGGTTGGGCAACGCCTACTGTGTGGCCCGTCGAGGCGTGAGCCTGTTCCACTGAGATGATTCCGTTCGCCGCGGGGCACGGAATATGCCGGAGGCGAAATGCTGTACGGCTGCGGCAGACCGATCGCAAAATCTCCGGATCCGAACCCGGCCCGGCGGCCAGCCGTCCGGCGGGCAAACCGTCGCCCTTTATAAGGCGTCGATGCCAAAGGTGCCAGTCAGGATGAGATTGCAAACATCGCTGCCGGATAGCAATTTAGGGGGGTATTTCATATGGGGAAGTAAAGGCTTGCTACCGCCGAAACAGCTTAAGCGTGGCATGAGCCAGCGCGGCAAGTCCCATCGAGCCCACGCCGATCAGGGTGGCAAATACCTGTGGGCGGCGCAACTCGTTGCGGATGCCGATCAGATCGGTCACGCAGTGGTCTTCGAAGAACACGCGGACTTCGTTGCTGGAATAGCGGCCAACCAGATCGCCCCATGTGAGCATGCGGGTCACATAACCTTGCGGATTGCGTTCGTTGAATTCGAACAGGCGAATGCCGCGCAGTCTCGACTTCGGGCCGTAGGATTCGAATCCGCAGGTCGGTGCATATCCCAAGTCGAGGTCATGCACGTGCCCGACGAACGCGTTTTTATGGTCATGCCCGCAGAACAGTGCAAAATAGCCGCCGGCCTCGCGCAGGGCCTGCACTTCGCCGACGTTGTCGTCCGCGCAGCCGATTGCTTCGCCGAGACGTGAACCTGGCCGGCATAGGTCGTGATCCAGCACGTAGCAGTGCCCTGCGAACTTGCGCGCGCCTTCCACGGCGTTAGGCGTGTATGCCGGCACCTCCCTCAGGCAATCGTAGAACTCCTGCGGCGGAATGTGCTGGAACGCGATCGCCGGCACCGCGCGACCGTCGCCGTTGCGCGCCCCGAACTCGCATTGCACGGTGCGCAGCCACTCGATCGCCTCCGGGGAAGGCGTGCCATAACCGTCGGAATCGGCCAGGTCCCAACCTCGCGAGTTCGAGGCGTATTTCGCGTATGAGGCGATTGATTCATGACCGGCATTGTTGGCGTCGTTGGCGGGCTGTTCCGCGTAATCCCCGGAATTGACCATCATCACGCTCATTGCGATGCGCCCCGATCCATCGGAGGCCTCGATCGGCAGCGCGAATGTACCTGGCTCCAACGCCAGCGGGGAAGATCCGGCAACGGGGTTCATGCATCCGGAAAATTCACGGTAGATGTCATCTTGGTCATCGGCGAGCACGCCGCACTGGAAATCGTGGTTGCCGTAGGTCGCCGCGAACGGAATCCGTGCCTCCAGCGCAGGCCCCAGAAAAGCGGCGAAGGTGTCGCGCACTTTCTGCCGGGCCTCTTCGATCAGTGCGTCCATGGTGGCGCTGTTGATGGATTGCGCCCATGATTCCAGCTTTGATTTCGTGCCGTTGCCATTGCGTCTCACGAGTTTCGGCGAGTCGGTGCCTATGCCGTCGATGGTCCAGTTGTCGTCGGTCGGCTGCGTGTTGAGTAGCGCTTTTGACAGCGGGTGACGTTTGATGCCGCGTAGCTTCGCTTCGAATTCGGTCACCGCACGCACATGCGTTCCCGGTTTTTCGTCACGTCGGCGGAGAAACGTGTCGATGTAGGCCGGGTCATATCCGCGGATCTGGTCGCCGGTGAACACGATGAGGTCGGGATGCGCTTCGTGGATGGCGGCTTCGATGAGCCGAATCGTGTCTTTGCGCACGTTCGGGCCATCCTGGATATCGGCCAGTTGCAGCACGCGGAAGCTGCCGTCGCTGTTGAAACGCAGTGTCATGATGCTCACTGTAATGCGGCAAATCTGGATATGGGGTGAAAGTGGATTCAAAAACGCTGTCATATCCCGAAATGACGATGATTTATGGGGCCCGTTGCCGCTAGGATTAGCCGCAGTGCGAAAAAGTTACACGCACGTAACAATTAAGCCGGCAGGGAGCCGGCGACATCAAAGATAAGGAGGAGTGATGGGTCAGGGTCAATCTTCAGTGTTTGATCTCGCGGCGATCGCCGCAGCGTCCAACGGAGGGAACAACGACCCGCTGCTGCCTCCGGCGCGTTTCATTGGAGCTCCGCAAAAGCCCAGCAAGATGCCGTACAACAAGTACGTTGCATACGATAAGCAGGTGCCGTTTGATTTCCCGGAGCGTACGTGGCCGGGCAAGCGACTGCAGCGTGCACCGCGTTGGTGCTCCGTCGATCTTCGTGACGGCAATCAGGCCCTCGTCAACCCGATGGATTCCGAGCGTAAGCTGCGTTTCTGGAATCTGCTCGTGTCGATGGGGTTCAAAGAGATTGAGGTCGGCTTCCCGTCGGCTTCCGAAACCGATTATGACTTCATCCGCATGCTCATCGAGCGTGAGCTCATTCCGGACGATGTGACCATCGTCGTGCTCACCCAGGCTCGAGAGCACCTGATTCGCAAGACTTATGAATGCCTTAAGGGCGCCAGGCGCGCCGTCGTGCACTTCTACAATTCCGTATCCGTGTTGCAGCGTGAGGTCGTGTTCCGCAAGGACAAGGCCGGCATCAAGAAGCTCGCCACCGATGCGGCCACCCTGTGCAAGGAGCTCGAAGGCGAGGCCGAGGGCATCGACCTGTACTATGAGTACTCGCCGGAATCCTTCACCGGCACCGAGCCGGAATATGCCGTCGAGGTGTGCAATGCGGTGATCGACGTGATCAAGCCGACGCCGGAACATCCGATGATCATCAATCTGCCGGCAACGGTGGAGATGACCACTCCGAACGTATTCGCCGACGAAGTGGAGTACGTGTCCAACAACCTCGTGCCGCGCGATGCCGTGGTGCTCTCCCTGCACCCGCATAACGACGGGGGCATGGGCGTGGCCGCCACCGAACTGGCCGTGCTGGCCGGCGCTGACCGTGTGGAGGGTTGCCTGCTCGGCAACGGTGAGCGCACCGGCAACGTCGATCTGGTCACTTTGGGTCTGAACTTCCTGACCCAGGGCATCGATCCGCAGATCGACTACTCCAACGTGCCGGAAATCCGCAAGACGGTCGAATACTGCAACCAGCTGAAGATTTCCGAGCGTCATCCGTACGCCGGTAATTTCGTGTTCACCGCATTCTCCGGTTCGCATCAGGACGCCATCAAGAAGGGTCTCGAAGCCCGTCAGATGGCGGCCGACCGTGCTGGCGCCGATCTGGACAGCTTCGTGTGGCTCGTGCCGTACCTGCCGATTGATCCGAAGGATATCGGCCGTACCTATGAGGCCATCATTCGTGTGAATTCCCAGTCCGGCAAGGGCGGCATGGCCTACTTGCTCAAGGCCAACCATAACCTTGATCTGCCGAAGCGCCTGCAGGTTGAGTTCGACAAGGTCGTGCAGGCCTATGCCGATGAGACCAAGAAGGAAGTCAAGGACGAGGACATCTGGCGTCTGTTCAAGGACGAGTACCTGCCGGTCGAAGAGTCCGGTGCCACCGCCGCGGGCGTTGTGGTCGGCGACAGCAAGGATGAGTCCCTCGAGCAGTGGGGCCGTCTGAAGCTGCTCAAGGTGTCCGTCTCCTCCGGTGAGGATGGCTCCGATACCGTGCTCAAGGCCAGGATTCTCGACCGTGGCGTGAACGTCGGCGTCGACGAGCCCATTGAGCGCGAGGTGTCCGGCATGGGCAACGGTCCGATCGCCGCGTTCCTCAATGCCGTGAGCAACTTCGGCATCACCGCCTCCATCATGGACTACGTCGAGCACACCATGTCCGTCGGCACCGACGCCATGGCCGCCTCCTACGTGGAGTGCCAGATCGGTGAGGAAGAGGACACGCAGATCGTGTGGGGCGTCGGCATCGACACTTCCATCGTGACCAGCTCGCTGAAGGCCATCATCTCGGCCATCAACCGTTCCGAGCGCTGAGTTCCGACGGTATAGGCCAGGCCGGGCTTAAGGCTCGCAATGCAGGTGGGGGCTTCCGGAAACACTCCGGAAGCCCCCACTGTTCGTTGATCGGCTTTGATTGTGGCCGGTTTGATGCGGGGAATCAGACCTGTGAACCCCATACGCATGTGTTGCCGCCGATTGCGGTGAACGTCATGACCGATTTGAGGTCGGTTTCGCGCGGTAGCTGGGCGAAGTCGCCTTGGTATTCGGTGCCGTCGATGGTGATGGTCATCTGGTTGGAGTCCTTGTTGAAGCTCCAGGTGCCGGTTTTGTCGCCGCTCACCTTGCCGCCGCTTTCCAGCTTGATGGTGATGGGCTCGTCGACGCCCTTGTACGGGTACTTGCCGTCTTTCGCGGTGCCGTTGGAGCCTTGGAAGAACGTGGTCGGATCGTGCACCACGAATTCGTATTCACCGGTGAGCTGGCTTTCCTGGTAGCCTTTGGCGTTGGCCTTCACCCCGGTGTATTCGTATGGTGCGGCCACGAGCCAGCCGTCAGCGGTGGTCAGCAGTTCGCGTACGCGTACCTCATGCTCCTCGTTGCGGTTGGAGAAGCGAGTGTGGTATACGACATATGCGGTGCCGTCCTCGTCCACGAACGCAGAGTTGTGCCCCTGCGCCACTTCGATGTTGGCGTTGTCGTTGCCGCTCCATTCCACTGAGCCCATGAGCCTGATTCCGGTCTTGAGGGTCCAGTTGCTGCCGATGGTTTCGGTGGAGACCGCATTGTTGCCGTCTTCGTCCACGTATGGGCCGGTGATGTTCTTCGAGCGGAATTCGCGGATCTGATAGCCGCCCTGTTGTTGCAGCGCGCCGTAGGAGACGAACAGGTACCAGTAGTCGCCCTGCTTCATGATGTAGGAGCCTTCGCCGGAGTTGCCATGGCCTCCTGCGATTTTGATGCCGTAATACTGATCGGTTTCGTCTTTGGCGGTTTCGTAAGTGGTGGTGTAGTCGCGAAGGCCGGTCGATGCGTCGAGTTTCAGTGCCCACAGTCCGCCGAACCAAGAGCCGAACGTCATCCAGAGACTGCCGTCGTCGTCATATTTGACGCTTGGATCGATGGCGTTGATTTCCGTATCTCCGGGGGAGAGGTATCGTGTCGGCACTTCGCTACTGCCGAGTACTTTCGGCACGTCGGTTTTGGCTACGGTGTCGTCTCGGAAACCGGAATAGACGACTGGTCCGACGAGCGTCCAGTCTCCTTCGATCGTGTCGGCGGTGAGCAGCACGATTGCGGATTTGTAGTTGATGCCGTTGACTGACATGTACATGTACCATTTCTTCATGGCCTTGTTGTAGATGACGTCCGGCGCCCACATGTTGCCGGTCAGGTCGGAGTTGGCCGGTTGCTTGGGCCATTCCTCCCAGAAATCTCCGAGGATCTTCTTGTAGTCGGTGCTCAGATTGTTGGTGAACGATTCCCAGTTCACCAGATCGTCGCTTTTCAGCCAGGCGCGATGTGAGCCGAAGATATAGTATTTGCCGTCCGCTTCGACGATGGATGGGTCGTGTGACGAGCCTCGTTTGATGTCGGATGTTGTGTTCACGATTGGCTTCTCTCCGGAGCTGGTTCCCGAGCAGCCCGCCGCGGTGCCCAACAGCATCGCTGCGGCAATGATCGCAGCTATGGTTTTGCGGATCATCTGGGATGTTCCCTTCTTGATAGCGGTGACGATGTCAATTTGTACAACGTTGTAATATGCGCTATAGTACATCGTTGTAAATGAATTGTCCACTGAAGGGGTGTCCCATGTCGGCCAACTATGCTCTGCTGTGTTACACGCGTGCAGCCACCAGTCGTGAAGAGGCGAACAACGAGGACATCGCCTATAGCGTGCACCTTGCGCTGCGTTCCCAGATCACTGGCAAATGGGAACCTCTGAACGAAAACTATGGCATCTTCTTCCCCGCCGGCGTACCGATTGCGGCAGCCACTGAGAGCTCGCGCCGCGCGTGCAGAGCCGCCGTACGCTTCGGCACCGAACCATTCGATGGCCCGCGGCCCGCCAGCGACGCCGTAAGATATGACGCGGTGATGCCCGGTGTCGACATCACCCTCAAATCCCTGTGTGACCCGTACCTGTTCCGTCTGCAGGATGGACGCTTCGCCATCGCAGCCACGCGTACCAATCGCGAAGGAACGCCCGACGGATCGGAAAAGTCGGCGTTTCTGTTGGCCGTCAGCGGCGACCTGACATCCTTCATCCAGCCGGGGCTGGTGCTGTTGCGCACGGAGAACGGCGTCAATCACCCATCCGTCACGTTCGACGAGACCGCCGCACGCTATGTGATCACCTTTACGGGCGATGATGGCCGTTCGTATTCCGCGCAGACGGAGGATATCGTCGCGTCCGCGCGTTCCGGTGAGCCTTTAGACGTTACGGAAAATGTGCAGGCGTCGGAACGCCACCATTCCTTCGATTGCGACATTCCGGACGCCGTGCCCGGCAACGTCATCTCGGTTACCGAGGACGAAGCCAAGCACCTGATTGCGCGGTTTGGCCGTGTATACAATGTTGCGGCCACTGTGCCACCGCAACATATCAACGCCCTGAGCGGCGGCGAAGATGCCCGTGGCGCCGTCATGGCATTGACCCGTACTCGTGCCGAACTCGTCTACAGCGACGGTTCCACCGCTACCCGCGCAGTGAACTGGAACCGGGAACAGCTTGAGACCATTGCGAGGGAAGCTTCGGAAGGCAAGCTACGCGCCGGCGAATCCCGTACTGTGGAAGGCAAGATCCGTCAGACCGTCTACCCGGTGCCTTTCGCCGTGGAACGTGCCGACCCGTCAGTGTTCGCGTGGAATTTCAATGGCAAGCCAATGTTCATGTTCATCGCTACCGACGATACCGACGGCAATTGCATAGACCCGAATAATGGCGCCACCCACATGCCGCTACGCGTCGCCGACTCCATCGAGGAACTGTCCGACGTGGCGGGCGGACGCGCCAAGGAGATCGATCTGCTCACATGCGGCGATCTGAATTCCGAAGGTCGCGAGATGACCGGTTGCTTCTGGGCGCCGGAATTGCATGTCATCGGCGGCAAGCTGTCCATTCTGTTCATGCCGTGTTTCGACGGACCTTCCGTCAATCCGGACGGTACGCCGAACGACCGTGCAGGTAAGCCGGACATGTGGACGGGAAGTTGCCACATCATGCAGCTCAAACAGCATTCCGATGGCACGGATTTCGACCCACGCGAGCCGGAGAACTGGACTGTTCCGCAGCCGATTCTCGATCCGGATGGCGCAACGCTCAACCCAATCCAGCGCATTTCGCTTGACATGACCGTCATCGTCGATTCCGGGCGTTGGTATTACGCGTGGCAGCAGGTCGGCAGCATCTGGATCGCAAGCTTCGACCCGTCGAATCCGACCAGGCTCACCAGCCGTCCGACGCAGATCATCGTGCCGGAATTCGCGTGGGACAACATGATCGCCGAAGGGCCGAACGCCTTCGTGCATGACGGCAAGATCTACCTGATCTACTCGGGATCGCTTGTCGGCATCGACTATACGACCGGTCTGGCGACTGCTCCGGCGGGGCAGCGCATTGACCTGACCGACCCCGCCAATTGGACGAAGCTCGACTATCCGCTGCAGAAGTCCGGTCCGTATAACGGCCAGTGGCAGCTCGGCACCGGTCACGGCATGTGGTCGCATGATGAGGACGGCAATCTCATCTATGTGTTCCATAACGCGGAATATGAGCACGGTCGGTACGGTGGCCGTGACGCCCAGGTGCGTCGGGTGCACTGGTCCGCGGAGGGAATGCCGATCTTGGATATGGATTCTGCGGAAGAGCTTAATCCGGATTATGCTTATGTAACGATGCAAATCAACGTTTCCGACGCTGACTGATTCCATCCGCCACAAGGGGTACATCGTTTGGCGGGCGGAGTGACGAAGCCTGTCGGGGCGGTGGCCGGTTGGCTAGAACATTTGAAAAAGGGGAACGTATGTCGAGGCAGACTGGGTCCAACGGCGAGCATGTCGTAACCATGCGTGAAGTGGCCAAGGCGGCCGGCGTGTCCATCAAGACCGTGTCGAATGTGGTCAACGACTATGAGTTCGTCTCTCAGGCCACTCGCGACAAGGTGAACAGGGCCATCGATGAGCTTGGCTATACCGTCAATGTGTCCGCACGTAATTTGCGTACGGGGCAGACGGGCATCATCGGTCTGGCCATTCCGGATCTGCAGATGCCGTATTTCGCACAGCTTTCGTCATTGGTCATAGAGGAAGCCAAGAAACTTGGCTTGCGTGTGATCGTGGAGCCTACGCTGTATTCGCGCGAAGGTGAGATCGATGCGTTGCACGGCTCCCAGCAGACCATGATTGACGGTCTGATCTACAGCCCGCTCGAACTCGATCAGGATGACGTCGACCAATTGAAGGTGGATTATCCGCTGGTGCTGATCGGAGAACGCATCTTCACGGATTTGGTCGATCATATCGCCACTGAGAACGTGGAGGGTGCCAAGCGTGCCACTTCCTACCTGTTGCAGACCGGGTGCAGGCGTGTGGCCGTGGTCGGCGTTCATCCGGGGGAGAAGGTCGGCTCCGCCGCACTACGTTACCGAGGTTATCGTGAGGCGTTGGAAGAGGCCGGCGTGGAATTCGATGAGCGGCTCGTGGTCTCGTCCGGTATGTGGCACCGTAGTGACGGCGTGAAGGCCATGAACTCACTGTTCGATTCCGGTGTGATTCCCGACGGCGTTGTTGCATTGAACGATATGCTTGCCTCCGGCGTGATGCATGCCATTCAGATGCACGATTATCGGATTCCTGAGGATATTTCCGTGATCGGTTTCGATAATTCCGACGATTCCCAGTATCTTTCGCCGGCGTTGACGTCGATTGACCCGGGACTTGAGGCGGTTGCGAGACTTTCCGTCAAAGTGTTGAAGGAACGCATCGACGGACGTGAACCGAACGGCGAACACCCGGGGCGCAAGGTGTTCCGCAAGGTGTCCTCGTCCCTGGTGATGCGCCAGTCCACCAAGCTTCCGCAGGAATCGTTGGTGGTCTGAGCCTTTTTCGGTAAGGGCCGGCCTGTGCATGATCGAATGTCATGTGCGGGCCGGCTTTGTTGTTTGGGAGGAATAGGTACCGCAACACTCCACGACAACGACGCGATTTTGTACAACGATGTAATAGTGGTATATTCAACGTTGTAAATTACTGGAACAGCGGATTGAAAAGGAATAAACATGGCTGTTTACAACAATCCGATCGTGCTTCAGCGCGCAGATCCCTGGGTGCTTAAGGTTGACGGCGAGTATTACTTCACCGGCTCCGATCCGGAATACAACTGCATCGCCATTCGTCATGCGTCGACCATCAACGACCTGCAGAAGGCGCCGGAGACCGTGGTATGGCGCAAGCATGAATCCGGTCCGGCCAGCATCTACATCTGGGCGCCGGAACTGCATCGCATCAATGGTGCATGGTATATCTATTTCGCTGGTGCGGCAACGGATTTCGAGACCTCGGGACTGCCGACGCATCGTATGTTCGTGCTGGAGAACACCGATGACGACCCCACTTCCGACAACTGGGTCGAGAAGGGGCAGATCGTCACTCCGGTCGACTCCTTCTCCCTTGATGCCACCACCGAAGTGATCGATGGCGTGCAGTATCTGGTATGGGCTCAGAAGGATCCGGCGATCGAGGGCAATTCCAACCTGTATATCGCCAAGATGACCAATCCTTGGACGTTGGAAAGCGAACCGGTGATGCTCACCAAGCCGGAATACGATTGGGAGTGCATCGACTTCCTCGTCAACGAAGGTCCGGCCTTCCTGTTCCATGAGAACAAGATCTACATCACCTATTCCGCTTCCGGCACGGGCGTTCCGTACGCCGTGGGCCTGCTGACCGCCGAGCGTGGCTCCGATTTGCTGGACAAGGCCTCCTGGACCAAGAGCCCGGTGCCGGTGTTCAAGACCTGCGCCGAGCACGGTCAGTACGGTCCGGGGCATAACTCCTTCACCAAGTCGGAGGATGGTGCCGATGATCTGATGGTCTACCACTGCCGCAACTACACGGAGATCGCCGGGGATCCGCTGTTCGACCCGAACCGTCACGCCCGCGTCGGCGTGGTGAAATGGACCGAGGATGGCCCTGACTTCGGCGTTCCGGAGCCCGACAATCTGTGGACCCCGACCACGACCGACGTGCTGCCCGCCGATGGCGGAGCGCTCGCGGGAACTCCTGCGGTGCGCCGATCATAGGGCACCCATAACTGGATGGGGGCATGGGGAAATGGCTTGTCGTCCGGTGTGTCATCAATTTGTACAACGATAGAAAAAGCTGTATAATCAAAATTACAACGTTGCAAATGGCATCGCAGCTGAACATGGCGCGCGGACGGGAACGGTGAACAACGAAGTCGGGTCCGCCGCCACATGCAATGTTTGAGGATAAGGAATCTTGGGAGACCAAGAGATAAGGAGAAATCCATGAAGATCAAGAAGAGCACCAAGGCTCTCGCGGCGGCGGCCTCCCTGGCCATGCTGTCCACCGTTGGCCTGTCCGCCTGCGGTGGCTCCGATTCCGGCGAGACCGACTCCAACGGCAAGCCGATCATCCGCGTCGCGCTGATCAAGCGCAGCACCCAGATCGAAGCCAAGGAAATGAAGCTTCAGAAGGATCTCGAGGCCGCCTGCGACTGCACCATCAAGTGGGATGAGATTCTCGACACCCAGTGGTCCCAGCAGGCCTCCACCGTGCTGGCGTCCGGCGACGTCGCCGACATCACCGTGTGGGGCTACAACTCTTCCAACTTCGCCCAGTACGACTACTGGGAGGACCTGAGCGACGATCTCGACCAGATGCCGAACGTTCAGGCGTACTTCAAGGAGGTCCCGAACGCCAAGAAGTTCGGCTCCGACATCGATGGACACGTGTGGCAGGTCCCGTCCGACTACGGCAACGCCTCCGGCGCCAAGTGGTCTTCCGGCCAGAACCTCATGATCAACAAGTCCTGGCTCGAGAAGCTCGGCCTCGAGGTTCCGAAGACCTGGGATGACCTGACCAAGGTCCTCACCGCCTTCAAGAACGACGATCCGAACGGCAACGGCGAAGCCGACGAAATCCCGATGCTGATCAACCAGCTCGGCACCGCCGGATTCAACTGGTGGGATCCGTTCCTGCTGCTCAACGGTACCGGCCTGAACACCCAGATGATCGCCAACGGCAATCAGGGCATCTACATCAAGGACGGCAAGATCGGCAACTTCATGATCACCGACAACTTCCGTCAGGTCATCGAATACTACCACTCCCTGATCGAGCAGGGCCTCATGCCGAAGGACATCCTGACCCGTGACAGCTCCCAGAACAGCGCCGACATCTCCAACGACGGCAAGACCGCAAAGGTCGGCCTGATCTTCGGCTGGAACACCGGCAACTTCGGCGACCTGAAGGACCAGTACGAGTCCATCGAGGTGCCGGCCGCCCCGGGCGTCTCCTATGAGGAGACCACCTGGGAACCGCAGTTCGAAGATATCTACAACGGTGCCTGCGTCAAGGCCGGCCTGGATGACGAACACAAGGCGGCCGCTCTGAAGATCATCAACAAGTGGATTGAGCCGGATACCTCCATGGAGTCCTATTACGGCGATCTCGACAAGTACATCTCCAACGAGGGCGACGGCAAGTACAAGGTCATCGAATTCCAGAAGGATCTGTCCACCTACGGTCTGGCAGACCGTGGCCTGACCTACGTGTCCGATGACATGTCCGTCGAAGGCGACGAGGACAAGGCTCTCGCCGAGAAGGACGGCAAGACCTACGAGACCCAGCAGTCCCACATCGGCGACAAGGACCTCATCCCGGCCTACGTCCGCCTGTCCGCTGAAGACAACACCACTGTGTCCAACAACAACTCCAACATCTTCAACTACGCCATGCCGTTGATCTCCACCTGGATTCAGGATGGCGGCCTGACCGACGCGAAGTGGAACGAGTACGTTGACACCATGAAGCAGCAGGGCGTCGATGAGAACGTCAAGCTCTGGCAGAAGTGGTACGACAAGACCATGGCCGAAGAGTAAGCCAGGTTCCCTACCGACATTCCCACATAACCAGCCCTCCCTCGCGGTGAGCATCAATCCGCAAGCCAGCGGGGGAGGGCCATACATTGTTCACGTTTCGTATCTTCAAACTTCATTTCCGGCGATTGTCCGGACAACCCAAGAGAGGGATGGATATGGCTGTTTCGCAAATCGCAGTATCCGCGTCGAACGCAGACGTCCCGGACAACGACTACATCGCCAAGCACAAGCCCCTGCCGATCCGCATCGGTACTCATCTTCGTCGCTACTGGCAGCTGTGGCTCATGGCCCTGCCGGCAATGGTATTCGTGTTCATCTTCGCCTACATTCCAATGTATGGCATCCAGCTGGCCTTCCGCGAGTTCGTTCCGCGCAAAGGCCTGACCGGCGGCACTTTCGTCGGCCTGAAATATTTCAACAAGTTCTTCCAGTCCCCGCAGTTCGCCAACCTGATGCGCAACACCATCAGCATCAGCCTGTGGACCCTCGTGATGGGTTTCATCTGCCCGATCATCCTGGCCCTGCTCATCAACCAGCTCGGTTCCAAGAAGATCAAGGGCTTCGTGCAGACCATCACCTACATGCCGCACTTCATCTCCACCGTGGTCATCGTCTCGATGATCAGCATCTTCCTGAACCCGACTTCCGGCTTCATCGGCCGCTTCCTCAACGAGGACGGCAAGAGCATCCTGGGTGATCCGAATCTGTTCACTCCGATTTACTGGATCACCGAAGTCTGGCAGCATTGCGGCTGGAATTCCATCATTTACCTGGCCGCACTGGCCGGCGTCGACACCGCTCTG
The DNA here is from genome assembly GCF_000513015.1 of Bifidobacterium sp. MSTE12. Lineage (NCBI taxonomy): Bacteria > Bacillati > Actinomycetota > Actinomycetes > Bifidobacteriales > Bifidobacteriaceae > Bifidobacterium > Bifidobacterium sp. MSTE12. The sequence goes on from NZ_AZYA01000035.1 coordinate 134,470, forward strand.
TATGAGGCCGCCAAGATGGATGGCGCGAGTCGTCTGCAGCTCATCCGCTACGTCGACATCCCGGCCATCCTGCCTACCTGCGGCGTGCTGCTCATCCTCAACATGGGCTCCGTACTGAACGTCGGCTTCGAAAAGGTCTTCCTGATGCAGAACTCGCTGAATCTGAGCTCCTCCGAAGTCATCTCGACCTTCGTGTACAAGATGGGCTTCGTCAGTAACCAGTACAGCTATTCGACGGCAATCGGCCTGTTCAACACGTTGATCAACTTCGTGTTCCTCGTCATGGCCAACGCGATTTCCAAGCGCGTGTCCGATACCAGCATCTTCTAACGGTCGGTACAAGGAAAGGACATTCAAATGAGCAATTCCGTTGCACCCGCCATCAAGACGGCGAATAATGAGATTCCGTGGAATCCGAAGGTACGCCAGAAGAAGCAGCCGTCCGATTACGTGGTCGACTTCCTGATCGGCCTGTTGGTGGTGGCGGTCGTCGTGGTGGTCCTGTACCCGCTGTGGTTCATCGTGATCGCCAGCTTCTCCAACTCCGCTCTGGTGTCCCAGGGCGCGGTGACCCTCTACCCCAAGGACATCAACTTCTCCGGCTACACCAAGATTCTCGAGGACTCCCGAATCTGGACCGGCTACAAAAACACCATCATCTACTCCGTGATCGGAACCGCGGTCAACATGCTGGTCACCCTGCCGGTGGCGTTCTCCCTGTCCCGCCGCGAGTTCAAGGCCCGCCGCATCATCCTGTTCCTGTTCACCTTCACCATGTTCTTCGCCGGTGGTCTGATTCCGAGCTACCTGCTCTTCAAGGACTTGGGCATCCTCAACTCCATGTGGGTGTTCATCCTGCCGGGTGCCGTGAACGTATTCAACGTGATCATTGCACGTTCGTTCTTCGAGACCTCCATTCCGGAGGAACTGCATGACGCGGCCCAGGTGGACGGTCTTGGTTACTTCCGCTACTTCATGAAGATCGTGCTGCCGCTGAGCTCGGCCATCATCGCCGTAATCGCACTGTACTACTTCGTGGGTCACTGGAACGACTTCTTCACCGGCCTTATCTACATCCGCAACCAGGAGAAGCAACCGTTGCAGAACGTGCTGCAGAACATTCTGCTCGCCAACCAGATGACCACTTCCGGTGGCGGTTCGGATGGCCGTTCCATGCTGGAACGCCAGCAGGCCGCGGATCAGATCAAGTACGGCATCATCATCGTGTCCACCCTGCCTCTGCTGGTCGTCTACCCGTTCCTGCAGAAGTATTTCAACAAGGGCGTCATGATCGGAGCCGTCAAGGGCTGATACGCGACACGAGCAGTCCGAAATTGCCGATATGGCACTTCATCTCATTCTCCTCCTTCCGAAAAGGCTGTCGCTCGTAGTGGCGGCGGCCTTTTCGTATGAGGGCAAGACATCGTATGAAACCAATCAAGTAGTAAGGTGACACCTATGACCGAAGCGACCGACGCATACGGCTATCTGCTCGTCCACTTCATCGAGGATCCGGACGGCTACGCCGAGAAGATTTACATGAATGTATCCGATGGCGACAATCCACGTCGATGGTTGCCTATCAACGATGGAAAGCCGGTGTTGACCTCCGCCATCGGTACCACGGGGGTGCGTGACCCGCATATCATCCGCAATCCCGAAACCGGCACATGGTACGTCATCGCCACCGATTTGCGCGTGTTCGGAGGAGACGATGCCGGCTGGTTCGAATGGACGCGCCATGCCAGTACGAATCTGATCATCTGGGAATCCGATGACCTGTTGCATTGGAGCGGACCGCGTATGCTCGACGTATCCCGTAAGCCGGACGGTTCCCACCTCGAGCTTGGCATGGCATGGGCGTGCGAATGCCTGTGGGTGCCGGACTACTATCCGGCGGAACATGAAGGTGGTCGCGGCGCATTCGTGATGTACTGGTCCAGCACCATCTTCAACAATGAAGACACGCGGCATGACGACAAGGACGTCTACTGCACCGTACTGTGGGGAGCTACCACCGACTTCACGCAAGACACCTTCGAATACGGTGGCGTGTTCATCGACAACGACGGGGATGCCATCGACACCACCATGATCCAACGACCGCTGCCTGACGGCGGAATGCGCACGTACCGCATCACCAAGGACAATGCGCACGGCAACGGCATCTGGATGGATTCCACCGATGCGAAACGCTGGTGGGAGCCCGATACTCAGTGGACCTTGGTGCAGGACCGAATCGGCGCCGAATACGTGCCGGACGGCAATCCCGGCGGAGTGGAAGGGCCGGCCGTGTTCGCCAACCACCATAACGACGGCGGTGCCGACGACGAATGGTATCTGTTCGTGGACGTGATTCCGTCAATCGGCTACCAGCCAATGATCAGCCATGATCTTGATAAAGGCTGGGTCAAGCTGGAAAGTCAAGACTATTTCCTGACCGAGCATACGAAGCATGGCGGTGTGGCTTCGCTGACACGTGCCGAATACGAACGTCTGCGCCCATTGGCCGCACTGGCCGACCTGCGGGGCTGAACACAATTTTTACGGATATGGTGAGGGCCGCCCACGTCTTCTTGTGGGCGGCCCTCACCATATCCGGCTGCATGACGGTCACCTCAATGACGGCGATTACGCGTCATTGCCACTGGTACCGCTATTGTTGCGGCGATTGTGTCGACTGACCTTGGTCGCTCTGCCCCTGGCTGCTCTGGTCAGTGGATGAACCGCTGCCACCGTTGTCGCCGCTGCCGGAGTCCGCATCACCATCACCGCTGCCGCTGCCCGATCCGCTGTCCGGCGTGGTGGTTTCGGCCGGGGACGGCGTGGTCGGCTGCGTGCTTTCCTCAGCCTTCGGCGTGGCCTGCGAGGTGTATGACTTCTGCGCGCCTGTACCCCACGTGCCATCCGATCCGCCGACCTTGCCGCTGTCGGTCGCGGTCGGGAATGTCTCGTTCGGGGTATCGGCCAAGGCCTGCGTCATATATTCGGTGAACAGATGCACCGGGTAGTCGCTGCCGCCGGTCCAGCTACCGAAGGCCGGGATTTCCTGCGGATTGCCGTTCGCATCCGGGTACCACATAGCCACCGTCGTTACCACCGAAGGGGTGTAACCGATGAAACTGGCCGCCCTGGAATCATTCGCCGTGCCGGACTTGCCCGCGATGGTATGACCGGTGGCGCGCGCCTCGGTGGCGGTGCCGCGCTGCACCACGCCGGTGAGCGCCTTGGTTACCAGATTCGCGGAATTGGCTTCGAACACCTGCTCGGCCGTGGTCGGCGCGTTATACAGGTCGGATCCGTCCGGCGTCTTCACGGAGGCCACGATATGCAGCGTCGGCTTGTTGCCCTGATTGGCCAACGTGGCGTATGCGCGCGTCATGTCCTCAACGCTCAGGCCGTTGTTGCCAAGTACGGTGTACGGTTCGGATCCATCCAGAGACGTGTTCTCCACACCCGCCTCGCGTGCGGTATCGGCGATTTTCTTAGTGCCCAGCTTGGTCTGCAAATCCATGTACACGGTGTTCGACGACTGTTCGGTGGCCGTATACAGGTTCACGTATCCCAGGTTCGCGTTGCCGTAGTTGCTCACGGTTTCGGTGATGCCGGGGAAGGTGCGGAACGAGTTGCCGTTGAACATCGTGTTCAGGCTTACGCCTTCGTTTATGGCGGCCAATAACGCGAACGGCTTCATGGTGGAACCGACCTCGTAGGTGGCCTGCGTGACGTTGTTGAGCTGCTTGGTCAGGTAATCGTCGCCCGCATACAGCGCGATAATCGACCCGTCCTTCGGGTTGACCGACAGCGCGCCGAACTGCATGCCGTCCGGCACTACGCCCTGCATGCCGTTCTGCGAGGGACTGACCACCGAATACATCAGATCCTGCTTGGATTTGTCGATGGTGGTCACGATCTTATAGCCGCCCGTTTCGAGGTCCTGCTTGCTGAAGGCCTTCGTGCCGATGAGTTCGTTCTGCACCATGGTCAGCAGGTATCCGTTCGCGCCTTCCAACTGATTGCTCTGCTGGTATTCGATGGCTTGCGGGAATTGCGATTCCTTCCGTTGCTTGGCGGTGATGTAGCCGTCTTCCTCCATGATGCTGAGCACGCGCTTGTAGCGCTTCTGGGCCTGTGCCTCGTCCACCGCCGGGTCCCATGCGCTCGGTGCCGGGATGATGCCGGCCAGCGTGGCCGCTTCGGACAGCGTCAGATCCTTGGCGTCCTTGTTGAAGTACGCCTTGGCCGCCGCCTGGATGCCGTATGCGCCACGGCCCAGGTAGATGGTGTTCATGTAGTTGCACAGCACCTGGCTTTTATCTTGCTGTTGCGCGATCTTGATGGCCAGGAACGCTTCTCGGAGCTTGCCGGAATACGATGTGGTCTCGCCCAGATAGTAGCGCTCCGCGTACTGCTGGGTGATGGTTGAGCCGCCCTGCCGGCTACCGGTGGTCAGGTTGTTGTACAGTGCGCGTGCGATGCCCACCAGATCGATGCCCTTGTTGGTGTAGAAGGAACGATCCTCGGAAGATACGATGGCGTTGCCGACGTAGTCCGGCAGCACGGAGCAGTCGATGATCTCACGATTCTGCTCGGCGTAGCTGCCGATTTCGGTGGTGCCGTCGGAATAGTAGACGGTTGTTTTTTCCGCGAGCGCGAACGCCTCCGGCTCCGGAACGCTCGTGGTGACGTACATGTAGGCGAACAGGCCGATGCCTGCCGTGAGGAGCGCCGCGAAAATCCCGAGCACCCATTTGAGTACGAGATGCTTGCGCTTGGTACGATTCTTCTTTGGTCCATTGGCGCGGTGCGAGCCGTGGCTGTTGCGCTGCACGTTGTGCGTGTTGCTGCGAGCGCTACGGGTGCCGTCTGCCTGCGGGGCATGGGAGCGCGAGCTTACGCTTCGAGTCTGTGAAACCATGCCTTCTACCGTAGCCGCCAGTCCTGAAAAACGGGCGAAAAGGGGTGGTGGATTGCATAAGTTAGGTGATTTATCCTCGGTTCTTTTACAAATCGACAGAATTTCGCCGGGTGTCGCAATAGCGCCGATTGTTCAGGGTTTTCTCAGTCGTACAGGTGGATTCTTGCCGATTCGCAGGTATGCTTAAAGGTTGTATACCTGCAACGCATACATATGAGGAGTCGTTTCAGATGAGCATTCGCGTGGCTATCGCCGGTGTGGGCAATTGCGCTTCGTCGCTGGTTCAGGGCGTTGAGTATTACAAGGACACCAAGGACGAGGATAAGATTCCGGGATTGATGCACAACAATTTCGGCGGATACCGTGTGCGCGATATCGAGTTCGTCACCGCATTCGACGTTGACGCGCTGAAGGTCGGCAAGGACCTGTCCGAGGCCATTGAGGCTTCGCAGAACAACACCATCAAGTTCGCCGACGTGCCGAATCTTGGCGTCGAGGTGCTTCGTGGCCCGACCGAGGATGGTTTGGGCGAGTATTACCGCCAGATGATTGAGGAGTCGGCGGCCGAACCGGTCGATGTGGCTCAGGTGTTGCGTGACAAGAAGGTCGACGTGCTGGTTTCCTATCTGCCGGTCGGCTCAGAGCGGGCTGACAAGGCCTATGCCCAGGCCGCCATGGATGCCGGCTGCGCGTTCGTGAACTGCCTGCCGGTGTTCATCGCCTCCGATCCGGAGTGGGCGCAGAAGTTCCGTGATGCCGGTGTGCCGATTGTCGGCGACGATATCAAGTCTCAGGTCGGCGCCACCATCACCCACCGTGTGCTGGCTCGCCTGTTCGAGGATCGCGGCGTGCGTCTCGATCGCACCTACCAGCTCAATGTCGGCGGCAACATGGACTTCATGAACATGCTGCAGCGTTCCCGTCTGGAGTCCAAGAAGATTTCCAAGACCCGTGCCGTCACTTCCGTGGTGCCTCACGACATGGACCCGCATAATGTGCATATCGGTCCGTCCGACTACGTGGCTTGGCTTGACGACCGCAAGTTCGCCTTCGTGCGTCTCGAGGGCACCACGTTCGGTGATGTTCCGCTGAGCCTTGAATACAAGTTGCAGGTGTGGGATTCCCCGAACTCCGCCGGTATCGTCATCGATGCCGTGCGTGCCGCCAAGATCGCTCTTGACCGTCATCTGGCGGGCCCGATTCTGGCTCCGAGCTCCTATTTCATGAAATCCCCGGCCGTACAGCATGAGGATGGCGAGGCTCGTCGTCTCGTCGAAGAGTTCATCAAGGGCAACGTCGAAGGCACTGAGGAGCAGCTCGATGCCGATGTCGCCGCCGCCAAGGCCGCGGGCAAGGATGTCTGGAAGGCCTGAGCCGCTGCGTGACGCGCATGCGTGATGTGCGTATGAGTACGTATGGGTAATACGTGTGAGTGGCGCATGTGAGTGATGCGTAAGGGGCGGGCCCGCGGATTGTACACTCCGTGGGCCCGCCCCTTCATCTATCGACGCTCAGCCGCCGTCATCGTCGGCAGTTTGGACAGCTACTCAATCTACCGACACTGACGGCGGCTGAGCGTCGGCGGTTTGGGGCAATACCCAATCTACCGACGGTGAGGCGTTGTAGGCATCGGTAGATTGGTTCGTTCCTCAGACTACCGACACTGAGACGTTGTAGGTGTCGGTGGATTGGGGAAATACCCAAACTGCCGACGGTGAGCGGGGGCTCAGCGTCGGCAGTTTGAGGAAGGACGGACTACTTCTTGAGGAGGGGTTCGACCTGCTGTTCGTAGGCGGTCAGGGCCGTGTCGATCACATTGTGCATGTCGTAATACTTGTACGTACCCAGACGGCCGCCGAACACGGTCCTCGGCTCGGCCTTCGCGAGCTCCTCATAGCGCGCGTACAGCGCCTTGTCGGATTCCGTGTTGATCGGATAGTACGGCTCGTCGCCACGTTCGGCGAAACGGGAGTACTCCTCCCACACCACGGTCCTGTCCGGATTCTGCCGGTCGGCACGCTCCGGATTGAAGTTCTTGAACTCGATCGCACGCGTGTACGGCACGTCCGCATCCGAGAAGTTCATCACCGGGCAGCCGAAATGGTCGCCCTCGTCGTAGCGGACCTCCTTGAAGTCCACCGTGCGCCACTTGAGCTCGCCGAGCGAATAGTCGAAATAGCGGTCGACCGGACCCGTGTACACCACCGGCACGCCGGCGGCGGCCAGGGCGGCCTTGTTGTACGGCTGGGATTCGTCGAAGAAGTCCGTCTCCAAGGTCACATGGATGCGCGGATCGTCGATCATACGCTCCATCCACGCGGTGTATCCGTCGACCGGCAGACCCTCCCACGTGTCCATGAAATACCGGTTGTCATAGTTGAAACGCACCGGCAGACGGTTGATGATGCCCGCGGGCAGGTCCTTCGGATCGGTCTGCCACTGCTTGCCCGTGTAGTTCTTGATGAACGCCTCGTACAGCGGGCGGCCGATCAGCGAGATGCCCTTGTCGTTGAGGTTCTGCGGGTCGGTACCGGCCAATTCGCCGGCCTGTTCGGCGATCAGGGCCTTGGCCTCGGCCGGCGTGTAGTGCGCGCGGAAGAACTGGTTGACGGTCCCCAGATTGATCGGCAGCGGGTACACCTCGCCGTCGTGGGTCGCGTACACGCGGTGCACGTAGTCGGTGAAGGAGGTGAACCTGTTCACATAATCCCATACGCGCCTGTTGGACGTGTGGAACAGGTGGGCGCCGTACTTGTGGATCTCCGCGCCGGTCTCCTCGTCCATGTAGCTGTACGCGTTGCCGCCGATATGGTCGCGCACGTCGATGATCTCCACCCTCACGCCGAGATGCTCGACGGCCTGCTGGGCCACGGTCAGGCCGAACAGGCCCGCGCCCACGACCACCAGATCCGGATACTGCACCTTCTCAGTCATAAGAACAACCCTCCAAATGGTTTGCAAACACACATCACACGTGTGCGATTCCATGCCCATAGTACCCATGCCTATGCTCTACGCGTATTCCAGCGCACTACGTCAACGGAAAATTCGCATGTATGGCCTCTGGTCCGGGCATGGTGTACACTGGTCCTTGCCTCCGCGTGGCGGTATGTCACCCAACTCCCCCAGGGCAGGAATGCAGCAAGGGTAAGTGGCCTCTTCCGGGTACGTGGAGGTTTTCGTATATGCGGCCCGATATGTCCGGCTACGTACGTTCCGCTTCGAAATGACATGGGTGGCGTATTCTCGATGAGTATGACCGACGAATTCAAGCCCATCATCCGAGATCCGCAGAAGTCCGCGAATATGCTGCAGCAGAACGCCTCTTCCGAAGCGTTGGGATCCACGGGATCGAACACTTCCACTGACCCGGTCGTCGACGTGCTGTCGGCGGACGAAGTGCGTAGGGGGCTCGCCAAAGCCGACCCGTTGACCCGCCATCCCCGTATCTCCAGCATCGTGCAGTGCGTGGCATTCGGACTGATATTGCTGGCCGCTTCCGTCGGTGTGTGGTGGCTGGGCGTATACACGTTGAGCGGCCAGAGCTATGAGGACATGGTCTGGTCGAGATTCCCCCATGTGCTGCCGGCATGGCTTGGTCCGGTGGCACATATCTTCGCGATTTCACTGCTGGTGCAAGGGGTCAGCGTCGCCATGGCGATCATCGCATTGATTGTGCTGATTGTGCGTAAGCGATGGCTGTTGATTATGCAGTTGGCCGTTTTCGGTGGACTGTGCTTTACGGCGGCGAAGGTGCTTAAAAGCGTGCTTCCGCGACCTTATCTGATTAATCTTGATTCGAATCCCGCCAATTCCGCACCTTCCGGCCATACCATCCTTGCCGCCGCAGCCGGTGTGATGCTGGTATGTGCGGTGCCGCGCGTCCTGCGGGCGCTGGCGGCGGCAATCGGCTGGCTCTACGCCGTGCTCGTCGGACTGTCGGTGATCGCCGCCCAATGGCATCGGCCGATCGATGTGATCATGGCATTGCTGATCGTCGGCGGTCTTGCGCTGCTGATGCTCGCCGTGAGTTTCGCCAATGGCATGGATGAGCCCGGCAAACGCACATCCTCGCCGTCGGTGCAGATCGTCGGCAGCGTGATGCTGACGTTCGGAACGCTGGGAACCCTGTACGGCGCCTACATCATCTGGCAGATCCAGCCTGGACTTGATCTCAGTGCGGAATGGACGAATGCCGGTGCATGCGCCTCCACCGCGATTCTCACGGCATCGGTCTGCGCATTGGTGTTCGGGCTGGTGCTGGTCATGCGCCAACTGACCGCATCGCCGCTGACGAAGCTCGGTCTGGTCGGTGCTCCGCCGGCCCCACCGAAGCAGTAAGGGCGAGGTGCCTGCCGCTCCTACGGCACACGGGAGTTTGCCAATCCTCTATAGTTCGTGCGTATTATTGCGTTGCAAACGCTAGTAATAAGGAGTGGCAATGGCTACCGGCAGCAAGCTCGTTATTGTGGAGTCTCCCACCAAGGCCAGGAAAATCGGAGGATATCTCGGCTCCGACTATACGGTCATGGCATCGGTGGGCCACATTCGCGACCTTGCGCAGCCCAGCCAGGTGCCGTCCGCCGACAAGGCCAAGTTCGGCAAGTTCGGCGTCGATGTGGAAGACGGCTTCAAGCCGTACTACATCGTGGACGGTGATAAGAAGAAAACCGTCTCCGAACTGAAAAGCGCACTGAAAAAGGCCGATACCCTCTATCTCGCAACCGATGAGGATCGCGAGGGGGAGGCCATCGCATGGCATCTGGTGCAGACGCTCAAGCCGAAGGTGCCGATCAAGCGCATGGTGTTCCACGAGATCACGCCGGAGGCGATCAAGGCATCGCTGAATAACACCCGCGATGTGGACGGCGCCATGGTCGACGCGCAGGAGACTCGCCGTATCCTGGACCGCCTGTACGGCTACGAGCTGTCTCCGGTGCTGTGGCGCAAGGTGGGGCCGGGCCTTTCCGCAGGCCGCGTGCAGTCCGTCGCCACCCGTCTGATCGTCGAGCGTGAGCGTGAGCGCATGGCGTTCGTGCGTGCCCCGTATTGGGACGTGACCGCTACGTTGGAGGCGATGGGCGCCGAAGGTGACAATGTGGCCTTCGATTCGCGCATGGTGTCGCTTGACGGCCGTCGTTTGGCCGGTTCCAAGGATTTCGGTGAGGACGGTCTGCTGACCGCCGCCGGTGCCAAGGATAATGTCGTTCAGCTTGACGAGACGCAGGCCCGTGCGCTTGCGCAGTCGCTGGAATTCGCGACGTTCACCGTCACGTCGATGGAATCGAAGCCGTACCGTCGCCGTCCGCTTCCGCCTTTCACCACGTCGACGTTGCAGCAGACCGCAGGCAATCGCCTGTCGATGAGCTCGCGTCAGACCATGCGTGCGGCGCAGGGATTGTATGAGAACGGCTATATCACGTATATGCGTACCGATTCGGTGACACTGTCGCAGGAGGCCATCGCGGCCGCCCGTTCGGCGGTGAAGTCGCATTTCGGCGACACGTTCCTGTCAGATGCGCCGAAGCAGTATGCCACCAAGACCGCCGGTGCGCAGGAGGCCCACGAATGTATTCGTCCGGCCGGCGCGCAGTTCCGTGATCCGGGCGAAGTCGCCAAGAAGGTGCCTGCCGATCAGGCCCGTCTGTATGCGTTGATTTGGCAACGTACGCTTGCCTCGCAGATGGCCGATGCCACCGGTTCCACCGCCACCGTACGTTTGTCCGCATCGGCTGGAGACCAAGGTGAGGCCGTGTTCCAGGCTTCCGGTACGGTCATCGAGTTCCCGGGCTTTATGAAGGCCACAGGGGAGGGACGTCACGCCTCCTCCGACAGGGCCACCGACAAAACCGCCGAGCAGTCCGTCAAAGCGAACGATGATAACGCTTCCCTGCCGCCGATGAAGCCGGGCGACGAGCTTGCCGCGACGGAAGTCGCCGCCGACGGGCATGAAACCCAGCCTCCGGCGCGATACACCGAAGCCTCGCTCGTCAAGACGCTTGAAGCCAAGGAGATTGGTCGCCCGTCCACATATGCGAGCATCATCTCCACCATCATCGATCGCGGGTACGTGTATGAGCGCGGTCGTGCGCTGATTCCGTCCTGGCTGGCTTTCTCCGTGGTCAAGTTGCTGGAGACGAAGTTTCCGAAGTATGTGGACTACCAGTTCACCGCCGATATGGAGAATGGTCTGGACCAGATTGCCCACGGCATGGAAACCGGCAAGGATTGGCTGACCAGCTTCTACTTCGGTTCCGGAGAAGGCGCGGCGCAGTCTCAGGATGAGGCGCATGCCGGTCTGCAGCAGCAGGTCGCGCAGCTTGGCGAAATCGATGCTCGCGCCATCAATACGATTGAGATCGGCGACGGTCTGCATGTGCGTGTCGGTCGTTACGGCCCGTATTTGGAAGATGTGAACGATTTGGATGGCGAGGGCAATCCGAAGCGCGCGTCGTTGCCGGATACCCTTGCTCCGGATGAGCTGACGGTGGAAGTCGGCCATGATCTGATCGAACATCATTCCGGCGGCCCGCGCGAACTCGGCAAGGATCCGGTTTCCGGCGGGACCGTGGAAGTGCGCAACGGCCGTTTCGGACCGTATGTCGCGCTGATTATGCCACAGTCGGAAGCTGCCGGAGATGCCGCCGCTACGCAGGCCAAGCCGCAGCGTGGCTCCAAGAAGACCGCGGCGGATCGCCCGAAGATGGCATCGCTGTTCAAGACGATGAGCCCTGAATCGTTGACGTTGGAAGATGCGCTGAAACTGCTGAGCCTGCCTCGCGAGGTCGGCACGTACGAGGAGGCGAATGCCGAAACAGGCGAACTGCAGCAGGTCACGGTGATGGCGAACAACGGCCGCTACGGCCCGTACCTGACCAAGACCGGCGCCGACGGCAAATCCGACACGCGTTCGCTCGCCTCGGAGGATGAGATTTTCACGGTTGACCTCGATAAGGCCAAGGAGCTGTTCTCGCAGCCGAAGTATGGCCGTGGTCGCGGCCGTGGAACCGCCAAGCCGCCGCTGCGTGATCTGGGCGTCGATCCGGAGACTCAGAAGCATGTGACCATCAAGGAAGGTTTCTACGGCGCGTATATCACCGATGGCGAAACGAACCGTACGTTGCCGAAGCAGTATGCGGCCGAATCGATAGAGCCGGCCGAAGCGTTCAGGCTGTTGGCCGAGAAGCGTGCGCAGGGGCCATCGAAACGTGGCCGTGGGCGTAAGGCCTCTGCCAAGAAGACGACTGCCAAGAGCGCAAAGGCCGGTAAGCCGAACGCAATCGAAAAGGCGCGTGCCGATCGCCGTGCCAAGGTGCGCGAACTGGCCGATCAGGGCTGGGCGAATACGCGTATTGCGAAGGAGATCGGGTCTACGGCCGCCACGGTCAAGGCCGATATCGACTGGCTCACCGCCAATGAGGGATATTCCCGCCCCGAGGTGGTCCCCGCCCGTTGATTCCTGTCGATTTGTGCAGGGTCTAGGACCGGAGCGGACCGGTGGGGAGTCACGGTACAGTGATGGATATGCAGGGCATGTTCATTTCTTTCGAAGGCGTCGACGGCGTAGGCAAGACCACGCAGGTCGAGCGATTGCGTGCGCATATCGAAGCGCAGGGGCGTGAATGCGTGGTTACGCGCGAACCGGGCGGCACCGCGCTCGGTGTGGCCATTCGCGGCATGTTGCTGCATGGAGTCGCCGCTGCCGATGCGGGGGTTCCCGCGAACAAGGCGGATGGGGGACGGCAGCCGGAGCCTGCCGACATCGCTCCCCGTACCGAAGCATTGTTGTTCGCGGCGGACCGGGCGCAGCATGTGGCCGAGGTGATTCGTCCGGCGCTTGAACGCGGCGCGGTGGTGATCACCGACCGTTACCTCGATTCGTCGTTGGCCTATCAGGCGGGCGGGCGTGAACTGACGCTTAAGGAAATCCGGGATCTCAGCCTGTGGGCCACCAATGGGTTACTGCCGGAACGCACATATCTGCTGGACATGGATCCGGCCGCCTCGCATGCACGACTGCGGCACAGCGAGGATCGCATGGAATCCGCCGGCGACGATTTCCAGAATCGTACGCGCAACGCCTTCCTTGAGCTCGCCAGGGACGAACCGGAACGGTTCCGCGTAATCGATGCCAGCCAATCCATCGAAGAGGTCTGGCAGCGGATCGAACACGATTTCGCTGCGATCGACCACCTGCGGCCAACCCTACGGTCGACGGTTTCCACCGGCGAGAATACGGAAGGAATCGCACGATGAGCGTATGGGATTCCATAGTGGGGCAACGTCAGGTGGTGGAGCAGCTCAAGACCATCTCCTGTGGCGATCCGAAGTCGATCGCGCAATCATGGCTGATCTGCGGGCCTCCCGGATCCGGCCGTTCCAATGTGGCGCGTGCCTTCGCGGCGGCGTTGGAGAGCCCCGACCATGGCCTTGGCGACGAACCGACCAAAGTCACCCAGCAGGTGCTTGCCGGCACGCATCCCGACGTGACCGTACTCGCCACGAATAAGGTGACCATCGGCATCGATCAGGTACGCGACCTGATCACCACCTCCGAGCAGATGCCGAGCACCGCGCCGTGGCGAATCATCATCATCGAAGACGTGGACCGTATGCTCGAACGCACCACGAATGTGTTGCTGAAGGAGATTGAGGAGCCGAGCGAACATACCATCTGGCTGTTGTGCGCCCCGAGTGCGCAAGATGTGCTGCCGACCATCCGTTCGCGCACCCGTATCGTGAATCTTGCCGTGCCGTCGAACCAGGCCGTGGCGAAATTCCTCGAGGAGACTTCGCAGGTCGAGCCGAAAATCGCGGCCCGTGCGGCGCGCCTTGCCGAAGGGCATATCGGCATCGCCCGACTGTACGCCTGCAACGAGCGGATCATGTCGGATCGTGATGAGCTGATCGTCGGTGTGCTCAATCTTGCGAAGGCATCCGATGCGGTGTTGCTGGCCGGCAATCTCATCGACAATGCGAAAGCGCAGGCCGAGGCGGATGTGGAGGTCAAAGCCGCCGCCGCGGAAGCCGACTTCCGTAGAATCAACGGACTTGGTCCGAAGGACCGCATTCCTCCGAAATTGCGCGGCGCCTACAACGCCATCGCCAAAAAAGACGAGCTCAAGCGTCAGGCCACGCGCCTCACGCGTGACGTGCTTGACCGCGCACTCAACTCGGTGGCGAGCATCTACCGTGATGTCGCCGTGTTGCAGAACAACGCCGAGGATGCCGTCGGCCTGATCAATCTCGAGAACCGCTCCTCGATCGCCGAACTGTCGGTGTGTCTGGATCGCGCCGCGGCCGTACGTCGGCTGGAGGATATCGCTACGGCCCGCAGGCGTCTCAACGGCAACGGCAATCCCGCGTTGGTGTTCGAAGCCTTGTTCTGCGCCCTGATTCCGTAAGGTTGATCCGTACGTTCCGTGCATTCCGGTATGGGAATCGTCGGCGTCCCTAGCGTGCGACCACGGTGGAATCGCGGACGATAAGCTGCGGCGGCAGCGACACATGCGCCGGATGCTCCGGACCGAGCGCGATCAGACGCAACGCCTCCGATACGATTTGCTGGAACGGCGGACGCACCGAAGTGAGCGTCGGCATGGTGGTCGAAGCGATCGGCGAATCGTTATAGCCGACGATCAGCACATCCTGCGGTACACGGAGTCCCAAAGCGTGCAGCGCCACCATCATGCCGAACGCGATGGTGTCATCCGCGCAGACCACGGCCTCCGGCTGCACCAGCGGCTCGGAGAACAGGCGCATTGCGCAGTCGAAACCACGTTGCACGCTGCGCTCGCCGAATCGGTTCCAGTCGGCCTGCGTCTTCAGATGATGCGCGCGCACCTGCGTATGGAACATGGCGAACAATTCCGCCGATTCGAAGGAGATCTCCTTGCCGGCCATGTAGGCCACGGATTCGATGCCCTGATCGGCCAGATGCCCGATGGTCATCTCCATGGCGGCGTCTTCGTCGATGCCGACCATCGATGTATGGAAGGAACGTTGCCGGCCTCCGACCTGTACGATCGGCAGGGTACCGGCATATTGTTCGAGGATTTCGGTGAGATCGGCCCCGGCCGCGGGCACTACGATGAGTCCGTCCACATGACGTGCGACGAGTGATGCGATGCGTTCGCCCTGTGCCGCTTGATTGGGGCCTATGCCGAGCAACAGCTGTTGCGAGTCCACGTCGATGGTCGGCTCGATTTCGTCAAGCAGCTGCGCGCTGAACGTTTCGGTGGCGCTGGGGATGACCAGGCCGATGGTGTTGGTGATGGTGCTACGCAGTGCGCTTGCCGCATAGTTGACGGAATAGTTGAGCTGTTCGGCGGCTGCGCGCACACGGCGGGCGATGTCGTCGTCCTTGGTGCGTTTGCCCGACAATACGCGGGAAACGGTTGCGATCGACACGTTCGCCAATGCGGCCACGTTCGTAATCGAACGGTTGCTCTCGTTCCTGCCTGCCATGTTTTCCTCCGTCATGCGGTCCTGTTGGCGATTCGCCGCGCGATCCCGGTCGCCATGCGCGAACGACGGGACCTCTCAAGAATAGAACAGCCGCCCGTCGAACATGGCGGGCGGCTGCAAGGAATCGGCGATGATGATCGGGCTCACGCGGCGTTGGCGAGGATGCCGATCAGCTTGTCGGCGCACGCATCGGCGTCGGTGCCTTCGACGTTGATGACCACGGTGTCGCCCTGCTTGATGCCCAGGCCCATGATGGACAGGATGGAGCCTGCCGGGACAGCGTCGCCGCCCTCCTTGGCGATGGTCACGTTGCAGTTGGAGGCGGTGACGGCCTGTGCGAACTGTGCGGCCGGGCGTGCGTGGATGCCGACGGGATCGTTGATGACGAGATTGCGGGTTGCCATAGTGACACTCCTTTGAGTCGTGATAGTGCTTGGTTGCGTTCTTCAATTGTGCAGGAACAACGCGGCAGTATGATGCCGCTCAGCGAAAAGCATACCACTTTTTCACGAAACGCAGAAAACGTTTTCCTTTTTCGTATTAATGAATATTTATGTATACTAACGGCAGGCTGAAAATGATTTACCGGCAATGACGGTGGGGATCATTGCAGTAACCCCCGTACTCCTCGACGGTCGCGCCGTATGCGTTCGTCGGGACAACCAAGGAACCAGGAAAAGGAGTTCTCATGAACATCAAGGGTGTTGGCATCGGTCGTGGCGTTGCGGTCGGACCGGTTATTCGCATGGCCGCTCCGCTGCCTGAACCGTCGGACGCACCGCGTGCCGAAGGCATCGACGCCGAAACTGAAATCATCCGCGTCGAGCGATCATTGGCATTGGTGAACGCCGACCTCAACCGTCGTGCGGAAGAGGCCGCCAATGGTGACGAAGGCGCCCAAAAGGCCGCTCCGATTCTTCAGGCCATCGCCATGTTCGCCTCCGACCCGTCCCTTGCGCAGTCCATCCGGAATCTGATTGGCCAAGGCAAGACTGCCGAGCGGGCCGTGCTTGAAGGTTTCGCGGCCGTGGAAGACATGTTCCGTGCCATCGGCGGCTATCAGGCCGAGCGTGCGGCCGATCTGCATGATGTCGGTCAGCGTGTGATCGCCGACCTGATGGGCGCTCCGGCGCCGGGTCTGCCGGTGAGCGAAACCCCGTTCGTGCTCGTTGCCGAAGACCTGTCCCCGGCTGATACCGCCGCGCTCGACATGAGCAAGACCCTCGCCATCGTGACCTCGCAGGGCGGCCCGACCTCGCATACCGCCATCCTGGCTCGCGCCCGCGGCATTGTGGCCGTGGTCTCCGCCACCGAAGCGACCGAACTGACCGACGGCACCAACGTGATCGTGAATGCAGCCAAAGGCGAAATCACCGTCGAACCGTCCGAGGAGGAAATCACCGCGGCAGAAGCGGCCAAGTCTCGCGCCGCGGCGGCCAAGGAACTGCGTGGCAACCCGGGTGCCACCAAAGACGGCCACCGCATTCCGCTGTTGGCGAATGTGGGCAAACCGTCCGATGCCGCCACCGCATTGGAATATGGTGCCGAGGGCGTGGGCCTATTCCGCACCGAATTCCTGTTCATCGGCAACGCCGAACCGCCAAGCGTCGAAGAGCAGACCAAGGCCTATATCGAGCTGCTCAGCCAGTTCCCGGGCAAGAAAGTCGTGATCCGCATGCTCGACGCCGGCGCCGACAAGCCATTGCCGTTCCTGACTCCGGAAGACGAGCCGAACCCCGCTCTCGGACTGCGAGGCCTGCGCACCTTGAAGGCCCATATGGACGTGCTTGAAGGCCAGCTCAAGGCCCTCGCCGCCGCGGATGCCGCAACCGACGCCGATCTGTGGGTCATGGCCCCGATGGTGGCCGACGAGCATGAGGCCGACTACTTCGTCAGACTCGCCAAGAGCCATGGACTGAAATTCGTGGGTGCCATGGCCGAAGTGCCATCCATCGCCCTGATGGCCGACAAGGTGGCCAAGGTGGCCGATTTCGTCTCCATCGGCACCAACGACCTGACCCAGTACACGCTGGCCGCCGACCGTACCCTCGGTTCCGTGGCCAACTACCAGACCGCATGGCATCCGGCTGTGCTGCGCGCCATCAAGATGATCTGCGACGCGGGCAATGCCAACGGCATGCCGGTGGGCGTGTGCGGCGAGGCCGCCGCCGATCCGGATCTGGCCGTGGTGCTGGCCGGTTTGGGCGTCAATTCCCTGTCCATGACCCCGGTGGCTCTGGACGATGTGCGCGCCGCGCTCGCCGAGGTCACCCTTGAGGAAGCCAAGGCCAAGGCCGCCGCAGCGCTTAACGGCGACTACTACAATCCGGCCGACCGCTGACGGTAATGGCGGCGGTTATGGGTTTCGGCCGCAAAAGTGCACTTGTTGTTGGGTGACAGGCTGGTCCTCGCAGGTTAGGCCCTCCAACACATGTGTGTAAGGGCCTGACCTGCGATTACCGCGGACTTGCTCGCAGGTCAGGGCTCCAAATCCTCGTCTTTGGGGCCTTTGCCGTTGAGTAACAAACTGGCTCTCGCAGGTCAAGCCCCCGCGCCGCATCAATGATGTGGCGGTATCGTGCGTCACGTGTATGCGCGATACTGGAGACATGAAGATTTCCGCAGATTTTACCGTCATTCCCGACGCGTTTGCCAAGGCGGCGCCGCCTGAGAACTGCATCGACGGCACTCCGATCGTCTCCTTCCCTTTCTACATCGATGAGCTTGACTCGTCGGTGCAGTTCCTGCATTGGGAATTCGTTGATCCGGATTCGATTCCGGTATGCGGCTTCCAATGGAATCACTGGTCACTGGCGAATCTGCCGGTTGATGCGCTGATGTACGACTTCAATGATTCCCATGCGTTGGCGATTCCGGCCGATTTCTCCCGTACCGTTTCCGCGATGATTCCCGAAACCGTGCAAGGCCGCACGTCCGCCGCTTCGCCGCTGCTGACCGGTCGCAGCACCGATCCCGCGGTCACCATGCGTTACAACGGCCCGTACCCACCGGATCGGGATCATGACTACTACCTGCATGTGTGGGGTACGACGGCACCGTTGGCCGGCCTCAATCAGGGCTTCTGGCTGAACGAAATGGAGCGTGCCCTGCGCAATGGCGGCAATCCCATTGATCAAGGCGGCATCTTCCTTACCGGCAAAGCCTGATCGCTGCCCCCTCAGCGGCGAAATCCGAACCATGTCGTCTTCCCCGCTGGCGAAACAGGGAGGCGCAGAAGCCTGACACGTTCCCGTAAGGGGAGAACAATCATCGAAAGGAATACACAGCAACATGGCGTGCACCACGATTCTGGTCGGCAAGAACGCAAGTTATGACGGTTCGACCATCATCGCCCGCAATGAAGACAGCGCAAACGGCGAATTCTGCCCGAAGCGTTTCATCGTAGTCAAGCCGGAGGAGCAGCCGCGTACATATCGCAGCGTGCTCTCCCATGTGGAAATCGACCTGCCGGAAGAGCCGTTGCAGTACACGGCCGTGCCCAATGCCGATCTGAAGGAAGGCATTTGGGGCGAGGCTGGCGTCAATGAGGCGAACGTGGCCATGAGCGCCACCGAAACCCTCACCACCAATGAGCGTGTGCTTGGCGCGGATCCGTTCGTCGAACTTGCTCCGGCCAAGGGCAGGGAAGGCGAGGACGGCTACGAACCGGAAGTGCCCGGCGGTATCGGCGAAGAGGATTTCCTCACCCTCGTGTTGCCGTACATCAAGACCGCCCGTGAAGGCGTGGAGCGTCTCGGCGCGCTGCTTGAAGAGTTCGGCACCTATGAGATGAACGGTGTTGCCTTTTCCGACGTGGACGAGATCTGGTGGCTGGAGACCGTCGGCGGCCACCATTGGATTGCCAAGCGCGTGCCGGACGAGGCCTACGTGACCATGCCGAACCAGCTTGGCATCGATGAATTCGACCTTGAGGATGCCCTAGGCGATCAGGAGGAGCATATGTGCTCCGCCGATTTAGGCGAGTTCATCGCGCGTAACCATCTGGACCTGTCGGTGGAGAACACCACGCCGTTCAATCCGCGCGACGCTTTCGGTTCCCACTCCGATTCCGACCATGTGTACAACACCCCGCGTGCTTGGTACATGCAGCGCTTCCTCAACCCGTACGACGAGCAGTGGGATGGTCCGGACGCGGACCACAAGCCGACCGCCGACGACATTCCGTGGGCTCGCCAGCCGGAACGCAAGATCACCATCGAAGATGTGAAGTACGTGCTGAGTTCCCATTATCAGGGCACTCCATACGATCCGTACGGCAAGCTCGGCGACCAGCGCACGCGCCACATGTTCCGCCCGATCGGCATCAACCGCCAAAGCCAGCTTGCGGTCATGCAGATTCGTCCGTATCGCCCGCAGGTCAGCCGTGCGATTCAGTGGATGGCCTATGGCTCCAACCCGTTCAACACGTTGGTGCCGTTCTTCCCGAACGTGGATTCCACGCCGAAGTACCTGGAAGACACCACTGTGCGCGTCACCTCTGAGAACTTCTACTGGGAGAACCGCATCATCGCAGCCCTGTGCGACGCGTCCTTCGCCGATACCGCCAACGCGGTGGAGCGCTATCAGGAAAAGACCGGCGCAATGGGCCACCGTATGGTCGCAGCCGCCGATGAGCAGATCGATAGGCTGTGCGAGGATTCCGATTTCGACGCCGAGTTCGATGCAGATGATGAAAGCGCCGACGTGCAGCCGATGGAACCGGATGAGATCATCGAAGCCACCCGCAACGCGGAAGCACGCGAGATTCTTGCCGCAGCCAACCGGACCATGGCCGACCAGCTCAAGGAGGAGACCGACAAGCTGCTCGACTCCGTGCTCTACACGGCGAGCATGAACATGAAGAACGGCTTCCATATGTCCGACTTCTGATTCGCGGTGTTATAGGGAGAGACGCCAACCCCCTCTGTAACGCGCGGCCACTACAATGATCTTCATCTTTAATCCCAGAAAGGAACCCCAGTGACCAACATTGAGGATTTCACCAGCCAGTACGGCCTGGTTCAGAAGATTGATGCGTTCGGGTATCTCGATTATCTGAAGAACAATCCGGATGCCCCGCGCAAGCATGGCAAGGTCGTGCTCGTCACCGCCGACACTCCGCTGAAGGCGTCACGCGGCGAAGGCAAGACCACCACCACGATCGCCCTGATCGACGCCCTGCGTGAGCGTGGCATCGATGCGACCGCCGTGCTGCGTCAGCCAAGTATGGGCATTACCGCGGCCGGTTCCAAGGGCGGCGCATCGGGCGGTGGCAAGGCATCCCTGACCCACCCGGAGTTGATCGACTGGGGTCTGTGCGGCGAGATGGGTGCCATCGAGGCCGCTCAGAACCTGCTGGTCTCCTTTGCGGAGAAAGCGATCGACGAGGGCAAGCTTGATGAGATTCTGGTGCCGCGCGTTTCCGAAGTGCCGTCCCGCTCCCTGCGTCAGATCGCCGTGGATCGTGGTAAGGGCAACGTTGCGGAACGTACGGTGCTCACCCCGACCTGCGAGTTGATGCAGATCGTCGTGCTGTCTCGTTCCATGGACGAAATCGCCGATCGCGTGGCCAAGATGATCGCCGGCACCAAGGACGGCAAGGCCGTCACCTTCGGCGAATTCGTTGACCTGTGGCGCATCACCGGCATTCTGTCCGACGCCGTCAAGCCCGCCAAGACCGAGACCGTAAACGGCGCCCCGGTGTATGTGCATGGCGGCCCGTTCGCGAACGTGTCCATCGGCATTCCGACGCTCGTTTCCGTGGAGATGGCCTGCGCCCTGCACGACGTGGTAATCGTCGAGGCGGGTTATGGTGCTGATGCCGGCGCCCAGAAGTGGCTCGACATCGCATGCCGCGAGTACGGTGCGCAGTGGCCGTCCGCCGCCATCGTCGTGACCCGTGCCTCCACATGGCGCGATGATCCGGCGCTTGCCTGGCGTTATCCGTTCCATGTGCAGCGCTTGGAAGGCCTTGACATTCCGACGTTCCCGCTGATCAACCTGTGGGATGGCGAGGACGATCAGATTCCGGCGTTGAAGGCGACCGCCGAAGAGCTGGAATTCCGTGAGCCGATCATCGGCAATCTGTACCGTGACGGCGGCGACGCGCTCGCCCCGCAGCTGGATGCCTTCGTGGATGCCGTGGTGAACGGTTCCATGCCTGCGGAACCGCACAGCCACAAGGGCATGGCTCTCGTGGAGAACGTGCGCTGGGTGGCCGAGAACGCATATGGAGTTCCGGCTGAGCGCGTGGTTCTGAAGGACGGTTTCGCCGAATCCCTTAACGAGGCCATGAATCTGTGCGCCAGCGCGGGCATGGATCTGGGTGATATGGCACTGGTGGCGGTGAAGTCTCCGGCCACCATGACCGATAACGATTCCGCCCCGGAGGAGGAACGCACCGTGACCTTGAAGAAGGTCGAAGTCCATTCCGGTGCCGGCTTGGTGCATGTGAATCTGACTACGTCCCTGACTACGCCAATGCCGAAGATCGTCTGATTCCACACGATTGCGAGTAATGATCGCACGATGACGGACGCGAGGAGCCGCCGATCCCAAGAGGTCGGCGGCTCCTCGCATGTTATGCTGCGGCGTGTGAGGAAACGGCGGAAAGATTAGCGTTTAGTTGCCGCTCCTTCGGAAGAACGGTGGAATTGCGTCAGAAATTGCCGCCGTTCCAGCCCCAATCGGTGGTGGCGGTGTATCGGATGTAAGTACGGTCGGCCGGAATGCCGAGCTCCTTGCCCAGCGCGGCCATGATCTGTTCGGTCAGCTTTTCCCAAGCGGAACCCGGCACGGAACGGCCGAAAACATTCACCTCCACGTACGCGGCCGGTTGGGAATCGTCACCGCCGAAATAAATCGGCATATTGTCTTCGAACGGGCACATCAGCCAGCCTTCGGACTTGCCTGGAACGGCGGTGATTGCCTTGCCGTAGGCCGTTTTCAGGGCCTCACGCTGTTCGGGAGTGGTGGAGACGGAAACGTGGGTGTGAATGACTGGCATTGGTCCTCCTTGGTCGGTGAAATGCTCGTGGACAATTCACACCATTCTAAGTCCGGTCTGTGTGCGTGTGTTTAATTGTCTGTGTGAGAAAACTGATTGAACAGCTTATGAAATTCGGTCTTGTAGGTGTGATCGCCTTCGTTATCGACTGGGGCATCCTGAATCTGCTTGTTGGCGTCTTCCATATGCATAACGTGATCGCCGCGACGATTTCGTTCATTATTTCCTTGATTTTCAACTACACCGCCAGCATGAAACTGGTGTTCAAACCGCGCGATGACATGGCCCGATGGATGGAGATTCTGATTTTCGTGGTCGGCGCCGTGATCGGTCTGCTCATGAACGACGCCCTTATTTGGGTTTCCACGTACGGCATGAATCATGATGCGTTCGTTACGCAGCATACCGAATATCTGATTCGCACCAATGTGGGCAAGCTCTTCGCCACCGCAGTGGTGATGGTGTGGAACTTCCTGACCCGTAAGTGGCTGCTTGATGATACGCATACCAACGCCATGAACCGCCTGAAGAAGGCTGAGAACCGCTTGAGCGAAGAGGAGCTGGAGGCCAAGTGGCAGAACAGTTTCTCGCACAAGCTGGGCGTTTGGTCGCTGGAGCACACTCCCAAAGGCTGGCCGAAGTAGGGCGCCGCGCGGTGGCTTCGATATGAAACGGTCCTCCTTCATCAGAGGGAGGACCGTTTGCTTGTCCGGCGGATCATTCGCTTACGAAAGTCTCCGCTTTACACGCCTTTACACGCACACGTTCACACGCTCACGGACGTGAGCATGGGTTGCTCGGTGGAGTCCTTGATCTGCTTGAATCCGAACAGGGCGATCGCCAGCGAAGCCAACGCCAGCACGGTCACGACGAGGAAGCCGCCGTGCGAACCCATACGGTCGATGAACTGACCTGCAATGGCCGAACCCATCGATCCGCCGATCGAATTCATCGCACCCATCCATGCCATGCCTTCGGTAAAGCGGGTGGGCGGCACCAGATGCAGCATCAGCTGGTTGCCATTCACCCAGGTCGGGGCCTGGCATACGCCGATGAGCAGGTAGATGATCATAATCACCCACAGGTGCTTGGCGAACATGAACGAGCCGATGCCCAGATCCACTACCGCCAGGCAGAAGTAGAAGCGCTTCCACAGTGGGATGGTCCAGTTCTTCGCGCCATATACGAGTGCGCCGATCAGCGAGCTGAACGAGAAGCATGCGAACACGAAGCCCGTGTACTGCTTCATATTCGCTTCCGTGGCGAAAGCCACAATGGAAATGCCCGCAGCCGATTGGAACGCGCCCAGACCGAACCACGTCACGCATACGGCGATCAGGCCCGGACCCCAGATGGACTCCTTGCGGCCCGCCTTCACATCGGCCGCGGCCTGTTCCATGGCAGCTTGCACTTCGGCGGCCGTCTTGCCTTCGGAACGTGCGCGGTCGCGCGCGTACTCCACGGCCGCTTCGGCCTGCAACGCCTTGGAATGTGCGGTCTCGCGCTCTCGGTATTCCTTGCGGGTCATGCCGGCCTCGCGTGCCAGCTGCGTCTGTGACTTCGGTTCGGTGGTCAGTTCCGTCAGGAACATCAGTGCGCCGACCACCACGCACATACCGGTGAACGAGAAGGCGAGCACACCGGAAATCACGGCCAGCGTGGAAGCGAGCGGATTGCCGATCACCCACATGCATTCGTCGAACACACCTGACAGCGACAATGCACGGTTCGTCTTCTCCGAATCGCCTTTGAGCAGCGTGGTCCAACGCTGACGGCTCATCGCACCCCACGGCGGAATCGCGGCCATGAACGGTACGATGCAGAACAGGATCCACGACGGAACGCGGGCGGTGATGCATGACACCAGCGCGGTCGCGGCGACCATCCACACGATGATCGTCGGAATGGAAACCTGACGCTGCCCGAACTTGTCGACCAGCTTGCCGAGCACCGGGCTTGCCACGGCCAATGCGATCGCCTGTACTGCAGTGAGTGCGCCGGCCAGCGAATAGTTGCCGTAGTAATGCTGTACGGCAATCGTAATGGTCATGCCGACCATCGGGAACGGCATGCATGCGATTACCGAGCCGACGGAAAAACGGGCGGTATGCGGTATGCGAAGAAGTTCCGCATACCCTCCGAAAAGACGATGGCCAACGCTTGTGACGCCGGCGAAAACCTGATTGGTCATGCTCTGCCGCTCCTTTCTGCTCACGGTTCGCGTTTCCCCGCGGCTTTGCGTCGCTGCGGGCTGATTCGTTCCTCTCATATATCCCACTTCAACTCGGCTTGAACGCAAGTCGGGTCCGGCAGTGTGTCGTCAAGAGGGGTTTCTGGATTATGGTGCCGTGATGATGATGCGGCACGGTCTTTGTTGACCACAGGCAACTCTATGCGTAGGCACCGTCGCAACACGCGGTAGATTAGGGCTAGGAAAACAAACGATCAGGTAAATTTTTTAGTTCCGGCGATATTGTCGTCACAATGATCGACGCCGATGCCGGAGCCGTCCCGGCAGAAAGGTGGCATCCATGCATGCAACAACCATCCACTTCGTGCGTCACGGCAAGGTCGAGAATCCGGAGCATCTGCTCTACGAACGTCTTCCCGGATTCCACCTGTCCGAATTGGGAGTGCGTATGGCGCAGGCTACCGCGCACTACATCGCCATCAGTCCGCAACTGAACACCGTTTCCGCCGTCTACTCGTCACCACTGGAACGTACGCGTGAGACGGCCGGCGAAATCCTCGAATCCCTGAACGCCGTGCGTGGGCTGCGTGGCGAGAAGCCGCTGGAACTCGTCACCGACGAACGCATCATCGAAGCCGGCAACGAATTCCGCGGCAAGCGCATCGGCCACGGCGAGGGGGCACTGTGGAGGAACGGCAACTACAAACTCGTGCGCAACCTGTGGAAGCCGAGCTGGGGCGAAAGCTACCAGTCCATCGCGCATCGCGTGCAGGATTTCGCATTGGAGAAGGTGTCCGAACATCCTGGTGAGCAGATCGTGGTGGTCAGCCACGAATCGCCGATCTGGAGCTACCGTCACATGCTGGAAACCGGTCATCCGGAACACAATATGCTGCTGCGTCACACCGCGCTCGCCTCGATTACGTCGATCACTTACGATTGCGCCACCCGCAAAGTGATGTCAATCACGTATGTCGACCCCGCCGCCGACGTACAGTGAGTGGCACAATGGAAGAGGGTCTGCAAAGAGGGGCTCGCGGAAGCTTGTTTGAGGCGGGTTTCCATGTGATGATTGGCTTGACGGAAGTCGGTACCGCAAAGGAGCATTATGACTTTTGAGATTGACGATTCATTGGTGGCTCGCGTCTCCGCATTGCCGGTCGTTATGGATGCGGCGAACGTCGGGGTTTCGCTGATTTCACTATGGCCGTTGCAGAATGCCCAGCAACTGGAGAACGACGCCGATTATGCGGAAGGGCTGCAGGTGCGGTTTTCGTTGCTTATGGCCCTTGCCATGCTACGCAACTCCGACAAGGTGAACATAGCCGCCGCCGAAGCCGTATACGACGGTATGGAAGTGATTCCCGGCTGCCCGCTATGGGTGGTCAACGCGCTGCTTGAGGCCAATGACGCCTACGATTGCATGTCCGCGTACTCCGCGACCGGCGACATTCAGCTGGTGTTCAAGGCGGCCGACTACCTGAGCATCGTGTTGGACGACAAAACCAAGACCGCGATGGAGGAGGTGCTGAGCACCGTGGCCGCCGAGGTCGCGAAGAAGGCGCAGGGTTCCGCGTCTGCCGATGGCATGACGGACGGGGGCGATTTCGACGCGGTCGCCGCCGCCGAAGCATGCCTGTCGACGAGCACGAATGCCGATGAGGTCGCCGTCCGGTTCGCTTCGGCGCTGATGATCTGCGACAAGCTGATGAACATCATGTGCGAGGGCTTCGACGATGTGAACGATCAGGCCATTCGTGTGCTGCCGGTACTGCTGTACGTCAACGAGCTGCGCGAGCAGTTTTCCGTTCCGCGCATTTTCATGACGTACCCGCAATTGCTGGAACTGCTTTCCTTGCGCAAGACGGCGCATATGATCGATGATTCCGGCGCGACTGCGACCATCGGCAACAGCTTGGGTACGCTCGGCGTCACCGCGCAGTTCGTCGGCATGCTGGCCGCTCAGGAATGGGCGTACCACCGCTGTGAGATTCTGTGGGATCCGGAGGAGGCCAAAAGAAAGGCCAAGGAAGAGGACGAGCAGAAAAGCAAGGAAGCGCTCGCTGAAAAGTTCAAGCATGTCAAAGACGATCCGGACAAGCCCCAGATTGATTTGTGAGCCGATAGAGCTGAGTTGGTGCGGCTGAGCAGGCAAAGCGAAGTCCCGGCACTCACATTGCGTGATGTGCCGGGACTTTCGTTGTGTGCTGGCCATGTGCCGGCTACCGATGGGCCTTACTGCTGGTCGGTGTTGTTGCCGTACGGGTTCTGTCCGGTCTCGGATTGGTCAGACGGTGCGGCCGGCAGCGGAACGTCCGGGATGGACGGGACCGTCGGGGTGAACGGAGTGGCCTGTGCGGTCGGTGCGGCCGAGGACGTCGGTGCGGCAGGAACGTTCATGTCGGGCGTCGGGGCCGCGTAGTTCGCGTACTGGTTCTGCATGGCCGGTGCCGTCGGAGCGTAGCCCGCGGTGGACGGATCATCGAAGCGCACGCCGGCCGGATCGCTGCGTCGTGCCATGAACACGATATAGACGATGCATCCGGCGATCAGCACGAGGCTGCCGATAATCGTCAGGATGGCACCCGTGGCCGCAGTGCTGGTGTCTCCGCTATAGATCGCATTGACCGCGCCGATGCCGGTCATCGTGGTGCCGGCAATCGTCAGGATGTAGCCGACCAGCAAGACGCCGTAGCAGACGGCGACTGACCAGCCCGACTTATTGGTGTCGTGCATTCGACGCACGCTCAGGGCGAGGTTCGGAACGAGCGTCGCCAGAGACCACAGGCCCGTGACGACTCTCGAGATGCGTAGCGTGGCGTAGCTTGCGGAATGTCCGGCAATCGCGCCGAGGAGGCCGAACAGCAGGGAGATGGCGAATACGATGATGATGTTGCACAGCACCCACCACCAGAATTCGCCTCGGGATGCACGGCCCTTGAATACGGCGTACTTCTTCCAGAAGCGAATGAAGGATTCGCCCATGGTGCAGTTATAGGCCGGCTGGTCGAGCGGTGCGGTCAGCGCAAAGAAATTCGAGCCTTGCGGGGCCGGCTGGCCTTGCGGAGCGCCATATTGCGGTGCACCGTATTGTGGGGCTCCTTGCTGGGGTTGCTGGTAGGAGCCGTAGGCATTGCCTTGCTGGCTTTGCCCGGACTGGCCGTACTGATTCTGCTGCGGCATGGACTGTCCATACTGCGGCGGAACCTGTGGGCCATACTGGTTGGGGTCCGTCATTGTTTACCCTTTCTAGATAAATAAACAACTCGGAGCATAGGGTCTAGTTAGCTATGCTACCGGTAGCGTGCTACTGATTTTTCATTGTTCCGCCTATCGTTATGCGGATAAGCGGCCTAAGGGGGCGGATTCCGGTGAGGGGAAAGACGATTTCCGCCCTCATGCACACGTCCGGTTAACGCGGCACAATGGAGCCTATGACTGAAGCTGAAAACACCAAACCGGAACTCCCCGAGAATGTCCGCGTGCGTTTCTGCCCGTCTCCGACCGGCATCCCGCACGTCGGCATGGTCCGTACCGCACTGTTCAACTGGGCCGAAGCCCGCCATACCAAGGGCACGTTCGTGTTCCGTATCGAGGATACGGACGCCCAGCGTGACTCCGAGGAAAGCTATAACCAGATCATCGAAGCCCTGAACTGGCTGGGCATCGACTGGGATGAAGGCATCAACGTGGGTGGTCCAGACGGCCCGTACCGCCAGTCCGAGCGCACCCAGATCTACAAGGATGTGGCGGCCAAGCTGTTCGAAGCCGGCTATGCCTATGAATCCTTCTCCACTCCGGAAGAGATCGAGGCCCGTAACGTGGCCGCCGGCCGTCCGAAGGCCTTTGGCTACGATGGCTACGATCGCAATCTCACCGAAGAGCAGAAGGCGGCCTTCCGCGCAGAAGGCCGTAAGCCGGCTTTGCGCATCCGTATGCCCGATGATGATGTCGCCTTCGACGATCTGATCCGTGGCCGCATCGAATTCAAGGCCGGTTCCGTACCGGATTACGTGATCGTGCGTCCGAACGGTGATCCGCTGTACACGCTGACCAACCCGGTCGACGATGCCATGATGAACATCAACGTAGTGTTGCGCGGTGAGGATCTGCTGAGCTCCACCCCGCGTCAGATCGTGTTGTATCGGTATCTGATCGAGCTGGGCATCGCCAAGGAGATGCCGCTGTTCGGCCACATGCCGTATGTGATGGGCCAGGGCAACAAGAAGCTGTCCAAGCGCGATCCTGAATCCAACCTGTTCCTGCATCGCGACAACGGTTTCATCCGTGAAGGTCTGCTGAACTATCTGGCACTGCTGGGCTGGTCCATCGCTCCGGATCGTGACGTGTTCTCCATGGACGAGATGATCGAGAAGTTCGACGTGCGTGACGTCAAGGCCAATCCGGCCCGTTTCGACATCGACAAGGCCATCTCCATCAACGCCGAGCACATCCGCATGCTCGAACCGCAGGATTTCCTGAACCGTGCCGTACCGTACCTGAACCGTGACGGCGTCGTGTCCGCCGATTCCTGGGATGCGCTGACCGATCGCGAACGTGAGATCCTCTCCGCTTCCGTGGAACTCGTGCAGCCGCGCGTGCGTCTGCTTGGCGAGGTGTCCGGCATGGTCGGTTCCCTGCTTTCCGCCGAAGGCTATATCGAGCCGGATGCCGATGCGCGCAAGCAGCTCAAGGATTCCGCATCGGCTGTGCTTGATGCGGCCATTGCCGCGCTTTCCGCTGTGGCTGATGATGATTGGAAGACCGACATCCTGCATGAGACGCTCAACAAGGCGCTCGTGGAGGATGGCGGCTACAAGCCGCGTCTGGCGTTCGGCCCGGTGCGCGTGGCCATGTCCGGCCGCCGCGTATCCCCGCCGCTGTTCGAGTCCATGGAGATCGTCGGCAAGGAAATCAGCCTCGCCCGTCTTCAGGGTTTGCGCGAGCATCTGTGATGTGATGCCGTTCCCATGCCGCTCCTTCCGATGAAGGGGCGGCATTTTCAAATCGTTGAAAAATGGCGCGACACGCCGTGACTTGCGCTTACCCACTAACTCGCGTATATTAATCACTCGTTGCGGTTCGCGGCCTAGCTGAGAATCACAGCAATAACTCAAGCCCCCGTCGTCTAGCGGTCTAGGACTACGCCCTCTCACGGCGCCAACACCGGTTCAAATCCGGTCGGGGGTACGACGGACAACTTCTTGAAGTTGCCACGCCAGCCAAATTGGGATGTGGTGTAATTGGCAACACAGCTGATTCTGGTTCAGCCATTCTTGGTTCGAGTCCAGGCATCCCAGCCAATGAGCCCTCGCGGAATGCGAGGGTTTTTTGTTTTCTTAACCTATGATGACGTTTGGAATTCGTCGGTGCTGTTTTGTGCGTTCAATTGTGTGCATAATTGCACTACCCTAGGGATTATGACTGAATTGCAGCATACCGTCAAAGCCGCGTCCACGCGCCCGCGTATCCAACCCGCGGAAGAGGGGGATGGTCGTCCCTTGTCCGTATCGGCACGTCTCGGCCGTCTGCAGTTTCATCAATCCGGCAAGTTTCGCGTGCTGCAGTTCACCGACATTCAGGATGGTCCGAGGGTCAGCAACGACACCGTCAAACTGATCGAAGCGTCACTTGACGCCACGCGCCCCGATATCGTCATCTTCACCGGCAACCAGATCGCCGGCTATGATGCCGCGTACTCCCAGACCATGCGTAAGCGCCGCTGGAACAAGGCACAGGCCGCCGTGCAGTCCTCTGCCGAACGGTATGAGGAGGCTCTCAGGCAAACGCGTTCGATGGTCCGCTCCACGATCGAACAGCTGGTGCGACCGCTCGCCGATCGTAGCGTTCCCTGGGTGGTGACTTTCGGGAATCATGATTTTCAATGCGGTTTGGATAATGCCGAGGTTGAACGGATCTGCCAGGAATTCCCCGGCTGCCTCAATCCTGCCCCTACTGAGACGAGTGCCGGCGAAAAGGCGGGAATGTTGCCGGAACAGCGCGTGTACGGATGCGAACCGGGCACATTCGCCTTGCCCGTGATGAATGTTGATCGCACATGTAACGTACTGGGATTGGTGCTGGTCGATTCGGGCGATTATGCGCGTTCGGGCGGCTATGGAAGCCCGTCCGTGGCCGCATTGCGTTTTCTTGCCGATGCGCCGCATGCGTTGGTCACGCAATCGCAGGCGATTGCGGCGCCTCGGGAGACGCAGGCTTCGCAGGAGGCGTTGCCGTGCATGGTATTCCAGCATTTTGCGATTCCGCAGTATTATGACCTGCTGAAGCCGGTTGCGGCCAATGCGGCGCGTGCGATCGAAGGCTATCGTAACTTTGCGGGCAACCATTACGTGTTGGACGAGAGCAAGACGCAGTCCGGCAGCTATCTGGGGGAGGGCATCAGCTGCCCCGATGCCGACAGCGGCGAGTATGCGATGCTGTGCGACAACGGTTACTTTGCCATTTCCGCAGGTCATGACCATCGCAATGGTTTCGTCGGCACGGTCGCGATTCCCGGCACTCAGGCCGCTGAACAGACCGCTGGTGAATGCTCGGCCGAAAGCGAGGCGTCTGCAGGGGCTCATGGCCTGATGATGATCGCCTCGCCGACCAGCGGATTCGGCTCATACGGTCCGGTGCCGGAAAAGCGTGCCGCGAGGCTGTTCGAATTCGATATTCGTCATCCGTACGAGCCGCGTACGCAATTGCTTGAATATGGTGAGCTGGTGGGCAAGCCAAGCACGGGCAAGGCCTATGCATACGGTATGACGAGCGAGTCCAGGCCGGATAGCGAAGGTATGGATCTGCTGCATCGCCCGACTTGGTGGAGCAAGCTCCTCTCACGGTTCAGGAAATAATCGCGTTAAGATTCAGCGGCCTGCGGAGGCCTTGATCAGGGCTTCGGTGAGATACTTGCCGGCGGCCATGACCAGCGGCGCATAGCGGCGCCCTGGATTGACGCCCATCCGACCGTTGGGGCCCGAAATGGAGATTGCGGCGATTACCTGTCCGGAAGCGTTGCGAATCGGTGCGGAGATGGAGCATACGCCTTCGTCGCGTTCGTTGACGGACTCGGCCCAGCCGCGCTTACGCACGGCGGACAACTTGGCCGCAGTGAACTTGGCGTGGCGAAGTCCCTGATGCAGGCGCTCGGAATCCTCCCAGGCCAAGAGGATCTGCGCGGCGGAACCGGCTTCCATCGACAGCATGGCGCCGACCGGAATCGAATCGCGCAAACCGGAAGCGCGCTCCACGGCTGCGATGCACACACGCTGATCGCCCTGACGGCGGTAGATTTGGGCGGATTCACCGGTGCGATCCAGTAAGGTCTGCAAAATCGGGCCGGCGGCGGTGAGCAGCCGGTCTTCGCCTGCGGCGGCGGCCAGCTCGGCGAATCGTGATCCCAATACGAAACGGCCATGCTGGTCGCGTAGCACGAAACGATGGCGTTCCAGCGCAATCGCAAGGCGATGGGCGGTCGGACGGGCCAAGCCGGTGGCTGCGACAAGCTGGCCGAGTGTGGCCGGGCCGGACTCGAGTGCGTCGAGAATCTTTACGGTCTTGTCGAGCACGCCCACCCCGGAGTGGATTTCATTGTTTTCCGTAGTGGTCTGATAGGGGTTCTCCGCCGGGGTCGCAGCGTCATCCTGCTGCGATTCGGGCATGGTGATGCGCGTGTTCGAAGAAGTCATAAGACGGATTATGCCATCTCACATATTGAAATGCAAAACGCGCGTGATGTCGTACTGAGGTATTGCGGATCATTTCAATCCGCGGTTGGCAATCGAACAAGTGGAAAATCGTTGCAATGGCAAGGATTACGGGCTAGGCGACAACGGGCCGTCCGGCACGTATCTCATATACCGGCATACTGCGTCTATAACCCAACCCAAAACCCATAGGCTTATAGCACGAACAGCGCGTGAAGGCAATACCCGCGCGGAAAATCATGAGGAAAAATTCGAGGAGGTCCCGTATGGGAACGACATTGGCCGAGAAAGTCTGGGCCGATCATCTGGTGCGCAAAGGTAGCGATGGGGCTCCCGACCTGCTGTACATCGACCTGATGCTCATGCATGAGGTCACCAGTCCGCAGGCGTTCGAGGGCCTGCGTCTGGCTGGTCGCAAGCCGCGTCATATCGATCAGTTGATCGCCACGGAGGACCACAACACCCCCACGGTCGACATCGATCGCCCGAATCCGGACGAAACCTCCGCGCTGCAGCTGAGCACGCTGGAGAAGAACTGCAAGGAGTTCGGTGTTCGCCTGTGTCCGCTCGGCGATGCGGATCAGGGCGTGGTGCATGCGTTCGCTCCGGTACTGGGCCTTACGCAGCCGGGCATGACCATCGTGTGCGGCGATTCGCACACCTCTACGCACGGTGCGTTCGGTGCGATGGCGCTTGGCATCGGCACTTCCGAGGTCGAGCACGTCATGGCCACGCAGACGCTGAGCCTCAAGCCGTTCAAGACCATGGCCATCAATATCGAAGGCGAACTGCCGAAGGGCGTTACGGCCAAAGACATCATTCTTGCGATTATCGCGAAGATCGGCACCGGCGGTGGCCAGGGTCATGTCATCGAGTACCGCGGCGAGGCGATCAGGAAGCTGTCGATGGATGCCCGCATGACGATTTGCAACATGTCGATCGAGGCGGGTGCCCGAGCCGGCATGATTGCGCCGGATGAGGTGACGTTCGAATATCTGAAGGGCCGTCCGCACGCACCGGAAGGTGAGATGTGGGACAAGGCGGTCGAGTATTGGAAGACGCTCAAGACCGATGATGACGCCGTGTTCGATACGGAAGTGACGATCAAGGCCGAGGATCTCGAGCCATATGTGACGTGGGGCACCAACCCGGGTCAGGGCATCAGGATTTCCGGCAACGTGCCGGATCCGGAATCCTTCAACGACGAGACGGAGCGCACCGCCGCCGAACGTGCCATCGAATACATGGGGTTGAAGCCGGGCATGCCGATCAAGGACATTGCTGTCGACACCGTGTTCATCGGTTCCTGCACGAATGGCCGTCTTGAGGATCTGCGTGTGGCCGCCGCCATCATGAAGGGACATCACAAGGCCGAAAACATCCACCGCGTACTCGTGGTGCCGGCTTCCTCCCGCGTGCGTCTGCAGGCGGAGAAGGAAGGGCTCGACAAGATCTTCAAGGATTTCGGTGCCGAATGGCGTAACGCCGGTTGCTCCATGTGCCTGGGCATGAACCCGGATAAGATGGTGGCCCGCGAGCGTTCCATCTCTACGTCGAACCGTAACTTCGAAGGTCGTCAGGGCAAGGGTTCCCGCACGCATCTGGCGTCGCCAGCCGTGGCCGCCGCCACTGCGATCCGCGGTACCATCTGCTCCCCGGCCGATCTGTAAACCTGCGCGAACCCGCGAATCGTAAGGACTTTCAAATATGGAAAAACTCACCACTCTTACCGGCGTGGCCGTGCCGCTTCGCCGTTCCAATGTCGATACCGACCAGATCATCCCGGCCGTGTTCCTCAAGCGCGTCAAGAAGACCGGTTTCGATGACGCTCTCTTCTATGCATGGCGTCGCGATCCGGAATTCGTGCTCAACCAGCCGGAGTACAAGCAGGGCAAGATTCTGGTCGCCGGCCCCGATTTCGGCATCGGTTCCTCTCGCGAACATGCCGTATGGGCGTTGCATGATTACGGTTTCCGCGTGGTCATCGCCTCTCGTTTCGCTGACATCTTCTATGGCAACACCGCCAAGAACGGTGTGCTTGCCGCGATCATGCCGCAGGAATCCGTCGAGCTACTGTGGAAGCTGCTCGATGAGGAGCCGGGCCGTGATATGACCGTGAGCCTGGAGGATCGTACCGTGACCTGCGGTGACGTGACGTTGCCGTTCGAAGTGAACGATTACACCCGTTGGCGCCTGATGAACGGCTATGACGATATCGATCTGACGCTGCAGCATGAGGACGACATTCTTGCCTACGAGAAGATGCGTGCCGAAAAGTTCCCGTTCAAGCCGAAGACCCTGCCGGTCAGGCGCGAACCGGAGCAGCCCATCGAATCCGCCCGCGAAGGCGAATACCCTGATTGGCAGGGTCCGTTGGCCGATCGCGGCATTATTTAGCCGCGGTGGCCGGCTGGTAGTGCGGTGCACTGCCGGCAGGGCCCTGCCTGAGCGAGGCGAGAGCCGAGCGAAGGTGATGATGGGTCCGCGCGTAGCGCGGTCCGTATTATGATCGGATAGTATTCTCCAACCCCGGTGGGCTTCGGCTCTCCGCGGATGAGGTGATACACGGAGGCATTTCCGATGCCCGCAATCCCATACTGATGAAAATGTTCAACCTTATCGGCATAGGGGAGAAGGCTGGCAGCGGTTTTGATGTTATGCGGGCTGGTTGCGATTTCGCGGGAACCGCATACCCCGAGTTGGAGGTTGGCGAGCATCCGGACAGGGTGACGCTTACGTTGTATCCACGCAAGATTCAGGATTATGGTGCCGTTGAGGGCGGCGGAATCTCAACTCCTTCGGGTTCTGCGGTTTCGGACTTTGCGGTTTCGGGTTCTTCGATTCCTGCGGGTTCAATGGCCATCGCATCCGCAGGCACCGCCGCTCCTATCACCGCAACGGGAGCAAATGCGGCATATGCTCCGAACGGCCGTCGGATGGCTGAAGTCGAAGAAGATGCCGGGGGTGGTCAGCGATCCTCAATACGGTTCAATCTGGGTGGGGCATCCTTGGTGGCGCAGCCCATGGAGCCACAATCCAACGTGGAGAAAATCACACAGGCATTGACGGCTGGCGGCCCACTGCCTACCTCGCAATTGGCGAAGGTGCTCGGTTTGGGGCTTACCCGTACCCGTGAGATTCTGGGTTCCATGGTGGGTGAAGGCGTCATCGAACCCGTAGGAGTAGGGCGCGGTCGCAAATACCAGATTGTCTCCGACAAGGCCGCATGACCTACGGGTCCGGGCTGAGGCCATGGGTCACAGACCGCGAGTCACAGGTCCGGATCGAGGTCGGCGGTGGGAAAACTGGCCCACGGATAGGCGGGCAGGTATTCACCATAGTAGGTGTTGACGGCGTAGGCACTGCCATGCAACATGTCGAATAGATCGCAATGCACGGTCAAGCCATCAATCGGATCCGTCGAAACACTGGTGGTGTTATGAGAGTGGCAAATCAGCTTGTCGGCCTGCGGGTGCACCGTCTGCAATGTGCGCCGCAGCGACTTGACAAGGCCACGAATCCGCAGTGATAACGCGAACGCATGCTTGGGGCGGCCTGCATAACCTGATTGCCGTTCCACGCGAGTGGCGCCTGCATCGCGCGCATCCGTGGAATCGGCATCAACCGGCCATAATGCATCCGCGATCCGTGCGTCGGTAAGCGGCGCGGTTCGCGCATGAATCAGCAAGGCCAACAGATCCTTGGCCTCCTGGGATTCCCACGGAAGCGGTTCATGATGATGAAACGCTTCAAAATCGCCGAATGTGCGAATCATCAGCTGCTCGTGCCTGCCATTCGCGGCGTCGGTCGGAAATTCGCCGCGATACGACGGTTCGCGCCGCAACACATCATCAAGTACAGCTACGCAATCACGAATATCGCCCTCCGTGGCGGGTTTCATGACGAATCCGGTGTTGCTATCGCCCCGCAATCCGAAGGAATAATCGGCATAAGCCGTTGAAAACACGATTTTCGTATGCGGACTGATATCTTTGATCGCCTTCGCCAGCCGTAGTCCGTTCTCGCCCCGCAATCGCAGGTCCAGAAACGCATAGGCGATATTCGCGCAGGAGGCGACCGCCTCGTGCGCAAACGATTCGACTTCCTGGGCGGTGCCGAATCCCCTGACCTGTGCGTCGGGAAACACTGCGTGCAGCAGTCTCGTCATGCTGTTGAGGATCAAAGGTTCGTCGTCCGCCGCAATCACATACATGCTCACACTCTAACCCACAATCGGAAGGTGGTCCGCAAGGCACCCCCGGAAGGCGCTCTCGGAAGATGGAAGGGGAGTCCCCCGCATCACATCCGTGCCATCTGACATACTTCATAAACAGGGGGTATCCCCCGAAAGAGCTCGGAGCAAAAGCATGAATCATATTCGACGTGCGTTGACGTACTGGTACACATTCGGCTACCCCGAAATCAACAGCCCCCATTACATCCGTAGGCTCGCATGCGACAATCTCGACATGGTGCGTCGATGCTGCATGTTCTGTCAGCTGTTCCTGATGGTCATGTGCATCACCCGCCTGGCACTGGTGGGCTGCGAGTGGATCAATCTATGGCCGTTCGTCATTGCCAGCGTCATCGTTACGATCATTCTCGTCACCAATAACCGGCTTGACGACACCAAAAACGTACTGTTCCACTCGTATGCGCAGACGGCGGTGTTTTCGGTGACCCTAGTCGTCCTGGCCGGCTTTTACGACTTCATCGCCGCTCCCGGTTCAATTGCCGTCATGACCTGCATGGCGTTGCTGTGCGTCGGCTCGTTGTTCGACAGCCGCCCAATCGACAATCTCATCGCATATGCCATCGGCCTGGCCGTGCTATACGCGATTGCGCTCGCCGAATCCGGTCCGTCGCTTGTCTCGAACCTATTCAACATGGCGGTTTCCGTACTGCTGGGACTGTGCATCTCATGGTACAAATCCCGCAGCCACTTCGGCCAGCTGCTGGCAAACGACAAAGAGCTCAAAGCGTTGCAACATGCCGCACGCGTGCAGATCATGGTCAGTCAGATCAATCCGCATTTCGTCTGCAACGTACTTGCCACCATCCAGGCCATGTGCGACACGGATGTGGACAAAGCCAAAGAGGCGCTCGGCCTGTTCTCCGCATACATGCGCGACAATACGGACGCCGTGGCCCGAACGGAACCGGTCCCGTTCGCAATGGAACTGCAGCATGTCAAACGGTACGTCTCGTTGGAACAGATGCGGTTCGGCGACAAACTCGCCGTGATGTATGACATCGACACCACGGATTTCCGGCTTCCCGCCCTGACCGTGCAGCCGATCATCGAGAACGCGATCAAACATGGCATCGGCAAGAAGGAGAACGGCGGCTTCGTCAGGCTGAGCGCTCGCGAAAGGCAGGGCGTGGTGCGTATTGAAATCGCTGACAATGGCGTCGGCATGGATGAGCGCACGTTGTACGGTCTGACCGGCAGCATCCTGCAGACCGCCGAAAGCGTCGACCGGCCGGAGGGCGATGGCTGCAGCCATGTCGGCCTTACGAACGTGCGTGAACGTTTGCGGCTGATGTCGCATGGCACCCTCGCCGTGTCCAGCCAGCCAGGCAGGGGCACCACGGTCATCATCTCCATTCCCAAAGGAATATGATTTCCGATTTCCTGAATTCCCTGCGACGACGTTTGCGGCGCGAATGAGACCGAGTCTGGCTTGGACCGTCCCGCGCGGTAAGGTGGTTATGTTTTGCCGCGCATTCGAAAGAGCATTCGGGGAGAGATATGAGCCAAGGATTCGCGCCGTTCTATGACGTCAATCGCACGTATGAAGACAATTATCTGCAAGGGCCGTTCGGTGCGTTCGCCAAAGTGCTGCAGGAGGATCGCGGTCCTTCGGCCGCACAGTCTTCCGCACCCGTCCAGACCGCTTCGGGTGAGGATTTCCTCGGCTTCCACGTGAACCTGCCGTTCGGCATCCCCGCCGGGCCGCTGCTCAATGAGAGGTTCACGACCGCCGCCTTCCGCATGGGCTTCGATCTGGCCGTTTACAAGACCGTGCGCTCGCGTGCGTGGGGCTGCAACGCCTTTCCGAACGTGCTCGCCGTGCATCCGAAAAATGCCGACGGATCGCTGATTCCCGGCAGCGCCGAGCTGGATGAGGGTGTGCTGGCCGACACCCGTTACGAGCTGCCGATTTCGATTTCCAACAGTTTCGGCGTTCCTTCGCGAGACCCGGATGAATGGCAGCCGGATATGAAGAAGGCGATCGAGGCCGCCGGCAGCGGTCAATTGCTGGTGCCGAGCTTCCAGGGTTCGCGCGTGGACGGCATGGATCAGGATGATTACATTGCCGATCATGTCACCACCGCGCGTCTTGTCTGCGAAACCGGCGCTGGATTGATGGAGATGAACACAAGCTGCCCGAACGAGGGCCACAATCGTTTGCTGTGCCACGATCCGCATTTGGTAGGTCGCATTACGGAGGCCGTGAAAAATGAGATCGGCGACCGTCCGCTCGTCGTCAAACTCGCCTATATTCCGAATGATGCCGACTTGGAGATCATGGTGAAGGAAACCGCCGCACACGGTACCGTGCAGGGTTTCTCCACCATCAACACGATTTCGGCGAAATTGATCGATGCTCACGGCAATCAGGCATTGCCGGGAGCTGGCCGTGACCGTTCCGGCGTGTGCGGCAATGCCATTCGCGGCGCCGGTCTCGACATGGTGGGCCGTCTGCATGCGATCCGTGAAAAGCTGGGTCTCGATTTCACCATCGTGGGTGTGGGCGGCGTGGTTCGCCCCGAAGACTACCGGGCGTATCGTGAGGCCGGTGCGAATGCCGTGATGAGCGCGACCGGTGCCATGTGGAACGCGAATCTGGCCCGTGACATTGCAAGCAGCATCTGAAAACCGAACAAAACGGGGAGACACTGCGCCGAACGCGTGATTTCACGAGCTTGCTACAGTCCGTATGGCAAACTGAAGGATAGTGTGTTTCAAGTTTGGAGTTCGAGGGAAACGAAAGAGGTAGAACGTGTCTGAAAACAAGGACGACATTCTGCACGTCGTAGGCGGCAAGCCGCTGAACGGCACCATTAAGGTACGCGGCGCGAAGAACTTCGTGAGCAAGGCCATGGTGGCCGCATTGCTCGCTCCTGGCAAATCCGTGTTGAAGAACGTGCCGGAGATTCGTGACGTACATGTGGTGTCCGACCTGCTCCGTCTGCATGGCGTGGATGTGGATGTGGATGGTGCCAAGGGCATTGTGACCATCGACGCCACCAAGGTGCAGCTTGCTGACGTGGCCGATGTGGATACCCTTTCCGGATCCTCCCGCATTCCGATCCTGTTCTCCGGTCCGTTGCTGCACCGCTTGGGTGAAGCGTTCATTCCGGCGCTCGGCGGATGCAACATTGGCGGCCGTCCGATTGACTTCCATCTGGAGACCTTGCGCAAGCTGGGTGCGAACGTGGACAAGGAGCATAAGGACGGCATCCACATCACCGCTCCGGATGGTCTGCATGGTGCGAAGATTCATCTGCCGTACCCGTCCGTGGGCGCGACCGAACAGACGTTGCTCGCCGCCGTGCTTGCCGAAGGCAAGACCGAGCTTTCCGGTGCCGCCACCGAACCGGAAATCATGGATCTGGTGTGCGTGTTGCAGAAGATGGGCGCCATCATTTCAGTGGATGTTGACCGTACCTTCCGCATCGAAGGCGTCAAGGAGCTCAAGGGCTATACGCATACTTCGCTGACTGACCGCATCGAGGCCGCTTCTTGGGCGTCGGCCGCATTGGCCACGCACGGTGATATTTTCGTCAAGGGTGCCACTCAGCCGGAGATGATGACCTTCCTGAACGTGTTCCGTAAGATCGGCGGCGAATTCGATATCACCGACAGGGGCATTCGGTTCTGGCATCCGGGTGGGGATCTGAAGCCGGTCGCCATTGAGACTGACGTGCATCCGGGCTTCATGACCGACTGGCAGCAGCCGCTGGTGGTGGCTCTCACCCAAGCGAAGGGCCTTTCGATCGTGCATGAGACCGTGTATGAGAATCGTTTTGGCTTCACCAAGCCGTTAGTACAGATGGGTGCCACGATTCAGCTGTATCGTGAATGCCTCGGTTCTCTGCCGTGCCGTTTCCAGCAGCGCAACTACAAGCATTCCGCGGTGATTTTCGGACCGACTCCGCTGACCGGTCGCGACATCGACGTGCCGGATCTGCGTGGTGGCTTCAGTCATCTGATTGCGGCGCTGACCGCTCAGGGTCCTTCGAATGTGCAGGGTATTTCCCTGATTGACCGTGGCTATGCTGACTTCCGCGGCAAGCTGGAAGCCTTGGGTGCCGATTTCGACTGATTCGCACCTTTTCCGTAGATTCCTCAAAGGCCGGTATTTCTTGGAATACTGGCCTTTTCCATACCTTTTCCGTATATGTTTTCCGCTCCTTTGCTGTTCCGTGCCCATTTTTCTATACCTGCTTTCCTGTTTGGTGGTTCTGTTTGGTGATGCTGATTTGGGCGGATGGTTTTCTTGGTGTGGTTTGTTGGGGTGGGGCTATCGGGAGCTGGCATGTGGATGCGTGCTTGGGGATGATTGCCGTGGATTGCATGAGCATGTTGTTGCGCGCACGATTCTGGTTGTGGTGGTTTCTGGCGGGTTGTGCGCTGTGTGGTCGTTTGATTCGGAGTCTGGCTTGCTTATGATTGTCGGGGAATGGCCGTTTCCGGGGTTTGCGGGTCATGTCGGTCCTGGTGATGGCGAGGCCCGTCGCGCATGATTCGGGAATCGTCCCTTCCTGCCGGGTCGTGCGTGGCGTGGTTCCGCGAATCGCGGTCGAATTGCGGTTAAATAACGGTCGAATCGGTCGAATCGCGGTTAAAATGCGAATAATAACGGTCGAATCGCGGTCGAATCGGTCGAATTGCGGTCGAATTAATCTGGCTGGCGATTCGTGTAATGAGATGGAGCGATTAACCTTGCGGTGGTCTGTCCATTAAGGATCACGTTGGTGTGGACTATTGGCAGGGGTTACCTCTGTGCCTATTAATTTCTGACACGCCGTATTCCCCTTGTGGGCCAATCTGAAAACCTACCCATTCCTGTGTGCGTTTTTCACCCCACATTGGGTGATTCCATGAACCCGCCTACCCCCTCCTGGCTGAGTAGAACCATTGACGACGGGAGAATAATTTCAATTTCATTGAAGATGCCGGTGATTTTCGTTGCGTTCCACGAAAGAGGGTGTTACTCTAGACACTGTCAGATAGTTACATGCGACGGTGATGGCGCCATAAATGAGCATGTAAAAGTTGTTTGTCCATCGAATTCCCGAGTAGGCCATACCCATGTGACGGGGGGAATGCGTTTTTATTGCAATTCCAAAGATCCTCCATCTTAGTAGGGGGACTGTGAGGATTGTTGAGGGGGAGAACCCGCTTCGTGTCTTAACTAAAGTCGAACGGCAGACCAAGATTTAGAAGACTTTAGGTATAGGGACTTTCATGAGGGGCAATTCAAACATGACCTTACATAGTGCGGCCTGGCACAAGGTGGTGGCCGCCTTCGTCGCCGTCGCCACCCTCCTCGCCATGGTAATAATCAGTGGCGTTGCGTCCGGAGGTGCATATGCGGTCGACTCTGGACATGATCTAAAAGAATATGTCCACGACGTAAAGGTGCAGAAATCGACGGACGGCGGTAGTACTTGGTCCGATTTTGCTGGCGGTACGCTGCAAGAAAACGAGAAGCTGAGGGTCACCTTCGCGTTCGAGATTCCGGCAGGTACCCTCACCGATACGGAAGCTGGTCGGACTTTTGTTTATGAGTCTCCGGTCGGCATTACGGATACGGATGCGACAAAGGATAATCTAGGATATTTCAGCAGTATCAAAGCGCATTATTACTTCGAAGACAACAAAATCTATATTGTTTTTGATTCTTCTGTGGTGCAGGAGAATCAGACGCAGCCCATTACAAACGGAACGTTCACATTCAACTCCGACGCCGCACATGTTGATGATGGCGATAGCGGAAAGTATGATTTTGGCGGTGGAAAGAAGCTTGACATCAAAGTCAATACAAAAGGCGATCTTACCGTAGCCAAGTCTCATTCAACAATTTCCGATGATGGAAGTGTCGAATGGACCGTCGAGGTTAGCAGCAAGGCAGGCACCAAGCCCGGCGAAAACATTGCCATCACCGATGTTCCATCTTTGGGAACTATTGATAGCTCTTCCATTACGGTGAACGGTGGTACCTGCTCTCACACCATGACTGCTGGGAATCAGGGTTTTACCATGAGTTGCCCTGCGCTGGAAGAAAACGGCAAATATACCATCGTTTATACGAGCAAGGTTGATGTAGCGGATGGTGAAGTCACCAGCCAGAATAATTCGGTGACGGTCAAGGCTAAAGACAAGAACGACAACGAGCTTGAGAAAAAGGCGTACGATTCCGTTTCTTGGGATAAGAAACCTACGATCACTAAGAGTGATGGTGCTCTGCAGGAAGATGGCAGTGTCCAGTGGACGGTCACCGTCGATGCGACTAAATTGGGCGATCTCAACGGTTGGACTCTGAAGGATATCGTAACGGGTGGTGCGCTTGAGGGCAATATCACGGTTTCGCCCGCGGTGAATGGCCAGACGGAGTTTTCGCAATTCCCGATTACATTCGGCGAAAACAATGCAAGCCAAGTCTATACGTTTACTTATACCACCAAGGCATCTGACGGTGTCATGCCAACTGAGTCCACCAATAAGGCCGATCTCACTCCGCCGAATGGCAAGGACTCAATCTCGACCGGTGATAAGGGTGTGAATCCGGGGCCATATAACCCACTCGCGAAGACCGCGGGAACGGTTACCCTTTCGAAGGATGAGAAAACGACGGTGGTCCCTTGGACTGTGACCATTGCGCCGAAATACTCTGCCGAGGCCTTGCCGGCAGGATGGAAGTATACCGATAGACTCTCCGACAATCAGTACCTCGATTCCTCTCAACGTTCGGCTTTGGAAACAGCGATTAAGGCTTCCTTCCAAAAAGCTGGCCTGAATGAGCCGGAGGTGACGTTCCAAGAGAACAATGGGAAGACCGTGGGTTTCACCGTACAATCTTCATCACCTTTGAATGTCGGGCAAACGATTGAGTTTTCGTATAATGCGACTGGCACCATTACCCAGACATGGAATGGTGAACAGCAGTATTCGAATTCGGGTTCGATCGGTAAATTCACCGTCAACCCAAGCATCACATTTTCTCCGAGCAATCTGAGTTGGAATCTCAGCAAGATTGATGCGAAAACTGGCTCGGCATCGGATTCCACTCACGAATACAACGATTCGTCCTCGATGGAACAGGTTGACGGCAAGCCGGTCATGCATTGGCAGGTAGAAGTCAATCAGGTTGAGCATATCGCGGATGTGAACAGTTACGTCGACCTGACGATTACGGAACGGTTGCCTTCGGGCGTCAGCCTTTCCTCGATGAGCTTCAACATGGGGGGTGAAGTGAATCTGTCG
The DNA here is from genome assembly GCF_000513015.1 of Bifidobacterium sp. MSTE12. NCBI lineage: Bacteria > Bacillati > Actinomycetota > Actinomycetes > Bifidobacteriales > Bifidobacteriaceae > Bifidobacterium > Bifidobacterium sp. MSTE12. The sequence continues at coordinate 178,258 of NZ_AZYA01000035.1, forward strand.
GTTCCGTCGTCGGATGGTACTGCAGTGACGACCATTGCCGGCTGGTGGAATCTTGGGGATAAGAGCTTCCAGGTTACGGTCACCCGTTCTGGAAACGTGCTTACGATTGTCGTGCCTGCTGGATTGCTATCCACCGTGGCGGTGTACGGCGGCGCAAACAATGCAAGCTGGTACAAAGCCAAGTTGCTGTTGGATGTCCGTGCAACGATTGATGACGTTTCCGCACTCGGCAAGACGGCGACTGTATTCAAAAACACGGCCAAACTGAGTGACTCCACCGGTAAGGACTGGGACGAAAAAAGCCAGTCGCAGAAAATCACCAGGGATGACGAGTGGGATATCGTCAAGAAGAGCTCTTCGTATGATCAGAACGGTCAGGATTCCGGTAAACAGAATCTGGTGCCATACTCCATTGTGGTCAATCCGAACGAGATGGATTTGGACAAGAATTCCGATACGCTCACGTTGAACGACGAGTTCACTTACGATTACAAGGAGTCAAATCCGGTTGAGTTCAATCTCAACGAGGTGAAGGTGTACCGATACGACTCGGCCAGTGGTACGAAGGGCGAGGAACTGGATAGCAGTGACTACACGGCGACGCCAACTTCTTCCGCAAGTGGCGATAAGCGAGTCAACGGATTGACAATTACGGTTCCCGATTCGACGGCATTGCTTATCGAGTATTCGTACAAGGTTGTTGGACAGCAGAACGCCACCGTTCAGGTCAGCAACAACGTAACCATGAAGGGTAAGACTTCCGGAGTATCCGGTCAATCTGTGAAGGTCACCGAATCGCATGGTGATGCACAGATAACCAAGATGTCCTTCTACAAGGCGGATTCCAAAGATCCTTCCAATAGACTTGAGGGCGCATTCTTCGACCTATACAAGTGGGACGGCACGGACTGGGTTCGTCTATGCAAGGGTTTGAGGACCGACAGCAAGGGCGCAATCACATTCTCCGCTGCAAAGGACAGCGGAAATAAGGAATGTGAGGAAAACCCGAATGAGGTTTGCGGTATCTCCTCGGCCACTATCAGACTCAACGAGGCATACAAGCTCGTTGAAACCCAAGCCCCTGAAGGTTACATCACGCCTTCCGGCGATGATGCGACTCACTACTTCATGCTCAGGGACAAGACCGCCGAGTCTACTTTCCCGTTGACAAAGCCAGATGACTTCCCGACGGATGCCATACATATCGGGGGATTCGAAGGCTACGTCCTCAACGATAAAGAAACGGCAAAGCTCCCC